>NZ_JAVRCK010000060.1:0-53189 GCF_034530815.1 Nostoc sp. DedSLP03 | reverse complement strand
TACGACTTTATCCTTGAAGCCTTATTTAGCGCAGCTTCATAAAGAATTGGTATAAAGATGTGTTGCAATCATTAATTGAATTGGTATAAAAATTCAGTACCCAAGATTCATGAGTCAAAATTGATCGGGAATTTAGAATAATTGATATATTTATTCACTAAAGTTTATCCTGATTTTTTAACCATTATGTGTTATCCAGAAACCTTGTAGAGAGTTAGCACTACTACCTCTCTACATTCTTTTTCACTCATCTCTCTATGACAAAACTTAGTTATGAATTACTTCCGTCGCTTTGGCATAGGACGCATTGCTTCACGTCCCAAGATAAACATCCCTGTGATACCTAAACAGACAAACCAAATATATTGATACCAATATTGCCGAATTTGTACAACTGTACTTGTTTTTGGATGCAATGTATTTAAGTATAGCAGCAGCATCAATATCATCAGTGCCCCAAAACCAACAAGGCTCAAGCCAATAAAAATTCGTGCAGAACGCAGTTCAAAATCACTAATAGTATTTAGGTCAATTTCTGCCAGTTCCTTAAAGGAGTCATCCGCCAAAGATGAAGCTGCTTGAACTCTATTACTCAATTTTGATGGCAAAATCGGCGACAGTTTCGCTACAGTTGGGCGACGAAGTAAAGCCTCAGTATCTCGCAACAATTCCAGTGGTTTACGGGTAGTAGTTGGTTGAGCAAACTCTATGTTGTCTGTAGGAGTTGAGGCATTAGCTTTGCTTTCAAAATCCATAGTATACTTCGGAAAAACCAGGATATACATAGCCTAGCGAATCAAAAGACAAATGCGTGAAAATAATTCGTAATTTGTAATTAATTGATTTCTGAGAAAAATACCAATCATTCTACATTACTGATAAATTCTGACTCCTGACTCGTGGGTGCTGAATTCTTACTGAAAAACTATTCGTCCATTTCTTTTAATGTAGCTAATGCCGATGGAGATAAACGACTGAGATAGCGGAATATCCAATATTTAAAGATAGTATTTAAAATCACAGGAAATGTAGCAATAAAGAAAAAGATTACATTTCTAGTGGGTGGTAGACCTAAATGTTCTGCCAATCCTGCAAGCAGGACTTCCCACCCATCTGGTGAGTGAAATCCGACAAATATATCTGTAAACAGAATAATAAAAAAAGCCTTGGCACTATCGCTCAGACCAGAGACAATGGTATCCATAAAAGACTTAAGGATCGCAATTTCTCTTTTGCTCATGGCGATAACTATACCAAAAGAAAATAGTGATATTAAATCAGCAAAAACATTACTAATACTACTATTACTTTTTCTGCTAAATTCTTCCGAGATTTCAATTGCTTTACTTTTAATTTTTTCTTGTGTTAACTCTGAAGAAAGTGCTGGTGCTTGATTAATAAAATATTCAAATCTCAATTCTGTTTGAAAATTATGGAATTCATGGAGAGCTTCTTTTTCCATATCAGAATTGATGAATATTGTAGTTGCATTATCTCCTCTAACTCTTTCTAATATTGGACTTACAATATATTCTTTAGAAAAATATTGAGTTAAAAGCGGTACAAGAATTAGAACTATCAAAAATCGCAGAGCAATTATTGTTCTACCTTTAGAAAGGCGATAATTCCTGACAAATTCTTCTTCTGTCTGCGGTGCAAAATCTGCTTGAATTTTATTAATCCTTCTACCGATAGAACTCTTAGGTAATCTAGGTTTTTGAATTGGAGGGTTAATTTGAGGATCGTTTACATTAGATAAATTTAGCTGTTTTTTTATTTCGCGATCGTTAATGTTTAAAGGCTGATATGTTGACACTAAGGAAGTATTATTAATTATTTCATCTGTGATAGCATATTTTTCTACTACTTCATCAATAACCTTCAATTTTTCTAATAAAACAGAATTAGAAATATTGATAATTCCCCGACTAAGCTGAAATTCTGCAAGCCTGATTTTAATAATAGTTAGATTCTTATTAAGATATACTTGCCAATAAGACATGACATTTTCAGTATAGTTTACTGATTGTAAAGATATTTTTTTGCTATCAAAATGTTCGTTCTCAACATTTTTAATTCTCTGAGCTGCTTGGTAAGCTTCTAAAAGTGCCCTTTCTGGCGTATCTGAAAACCAACGCTTAAGCGATCGCAAATATTTTTGGAATGTTCTGGTAAGTGAGTTTTTCATTACATATATGACTTTTAGATAATGTGTATTATAGTTATATAATCATAAAAAATGGGTAATACAGCTAAATAGTTAGTCCAATCCAGATTCAGGTAATACTCCCTGATGCGATGTCTAGGAAAGGCTACGTCTAGGCTAGCAATTTTATATTACCTGTAAACTCAGATGGATCGGCATAGATTGGCAGTTTATCTATTACACTGTCATTATTGACACTAAATGTCAGTATTTCTGCTCTATACAAAAGCCTTGATTGTAACATTTCACAATCAAAGCATATTTTCCATTATCCAGAGTCTATCACTGTTAAAGGAAATAGCAAGTAAAGATGTTGCTTTTTCATTTCCCTTATCCTTCTATTCACTACTCCCCACTCCCAAGTTTTAAATTATGAGTTTGAGTCTATGCATGATTGTGAAAAACGAAGCAGCAACACTGCCTAAATGCCTGAGCAGTGTGAGAAAAGTAGTAGATGAAATGATAGTCTTAGATACAGGCTCAATCGATCGCACTCCCAATATTGCCCAACAACTCGGTGCAAAAGTTCATCATTTTAAATGGTGTAATGACTTCAGTGCTGCCCGCAATGCAGCTCTCAAATATGTCACTGGTGATTGGATTTTGGTATTAGATGCTGATGAAACTCTAACTCCAGCAATTGTACCGCAGTTGCGACAGGCGATCGCAACAGATGAATATTTGCTCATCAACCTCGTCCGCCAAGAAGTTGGTGCAGAACAATCTCCCTATTCTCTGGTTTCCAGGCTATTCCGCAATCATCCAGATATTCGTTTTGACCGTCCTTACCATGCCTTGGTAGATGATAGTGTGTCAGAAATTTTAACCAAAGAACCCCATTGGCAAATAGGTTATTTACCAGGGGTTGCCCTTGTACACACAGGATATCAAAAAAGTGCGATCGCTCAAAATAACAAATATGCCAAAGCCGCTACAGCGATGGAAGGGTTTCTCGCAACTCATCCCAACGATCCCTATGTTTGCAGTAAATTAGGAGCGTTGTATGTGCAAACTGGGAAAATTTCTCAAGGTATGGATTTGCTCAGACATGGAATCACCGTTGCTGAAGACAACTACGATATTTTATATGAACTCCACTATCATTTAGGCATTGCCTACAGTCGCTTGCAAAAATCCCCACAAGCAATTTCTCACTATCAAGCTGCCATCAAATTGCCAATTTATCCCATGCTCAAACTAGGAGCATACAACAACTTGGGTAACTTACTCAAAGCAGCAGGAGATTTCAACGGTGCGAAAACTGCTTATATCACAGCTTTGAAAATCGATCCTACTTTCGTTTTTGGACATTATAATTTGGCGATGACATTTAAGGCTTTGGGTTTATTTGCAGATGCGATCGTATATTATCAACATGCAATTACCTTAAATCCCAACTATGCCGAAGCATATCAAAATTTGGGGGTAGTGTTGCTGAAAGTTGGCAATCATCAAGATAGTTTAGTAGCTTTTAGAAAAGCGATCGCCCTTCACGAAAGGTATAATCCCGAAGAAGCGAAGAGACTACGCCAGGGATTGCAAGAGATGCAGTTGATGTAGGGCATTGGGCATCCCTTCGGCTTCTCTACGAGACGCTACGCGAACGTTCAGGGCAAGTGGGGATTGGGCATTAGGTACGGAGGAGAATAACAAATGACAAATGACAAATGCCATTAGGATATTAATATCAATATTTGAGAGGTTTCGATGAGCCAAACCATTGATGAACGGATACGTTGGACAAGTGCAGACTTAGAGTTATTGCCAGATAACGGTAATCGCTATGAAATTATCGATGGGGAATTATTTGTGACTAGGGCACCGCATTGGGGACATCAAAAAGCCACAGCAAATATTTGTGGAGAATTAAGAAGTTGGTCACTCTCATCAGGTCTTGGTGAAGCTGTGCCAACACCAGGAATTATTTTTAGTGATGCAGATAATGTTATTCCCGATGTGGTTTGGGTAAGTAAAGAACGCCTTGCCAGTTTACTTGACCAAGAAGGACATTTAACGGGAGCGCCAGAACTGATTGTAGAAGTACTTTCCCCTGGAGTCCAAAACGAGCGACGCGATCGCGAAGTTAAGCTAAAATTATATGCTTCTAGAGGAGTTCAAGAATATTGGATTTTAAACTGGCAATTACAACAGGTTGAAGTGTATCGCCGAGAAAAAGCAGTACTGAAATTAGTAGCAACATTATTCGCAACAGATGACCTCTCTTCACCTCTGTTACCAAATTTTGTTTGCACTGTAGCGCGGTTGTTTGTGTGAATATGCGGAACTTCAAAAACTTTAAGCTGGAAACACAAAACATCAGACTGAAGTATAGTTCAATACAGTTAAGTTAACTGTATTGACTTATAGTCTCAAAACTTACCTCCCCTAGTTCTCCCCGATTGTTACCTAATCTAAAAATACCAACCCAAAAGTTAAAATCAAAACTTTTGGCAGTATCAAACTTTTCATTATTTTATCAATGAAGAAATAAAGTTATTTCGTATATTTTATTCGTATTCGGGATGTTGGCAGCATAATTGCCTTCACGGGCATAATTCTTTAAAGAATATGACAACGTAGATGCAATAAGTATCTGAGGAAGTAATACCTATGCTTGAAACCCATCTTATCCACACCGAAGCTGATTATCGTGCTGCACTTGATGAAATTGAAAGATTGTTTGATGCAGAACTAAATACACCAGAGTTTGACCGCTTGGAAGTTTTAACTGCGCTTGTGAAAGCATACGAGCAAAGGCATTACCCAACCGAAACACGAGATCCTATTGAAGCAATCTTATATTATCTTGAATCCCGCGAGTTGTTTTTAGCTGACATAGAGCCAATGAAACAAGCAATGTTTTACTAAAAACCCCTGGAACTTGGACTTCGGAACTCGGAACTTGAACTTCGGAACACGAAACTTGAGCTTCGGAACTCGGAACTTGAACCTCAGAACACGAAACTTGAACTTCGGAACACGAAACTTGAGGTTTAAAAATGAACTCCACCAGTTCTGAGTCGAAAAGGTGGAGTTAAAAAGTTGAAGAGTAGAGAAATGCTCCTCACAAATGACAAATACTTCGACTTCGCTCAGTACAAGTGACAACTGACAAATGACAACCGACTAAATACGCGACTTGACAAATTTCTCTAATCTATCCATTCCCTTTTCAATCGTCGCCATATCTGTGGCGTAGGAAAGGCGAATGTTGTCATCAGCGCCAAAAGCAATTCCGGGAATGACAGCAACTTGATGTTCTTCCAACAAAGCGTCACAAAATTCTAGGGATTTTAGACCGGTTTTGCTGATATCAGGGAACAGATAAAAAGCGCCATCTGGTTTTGCAGTACTCAATCCGGGAATGGCGTTGAGTCTGTCTAGCATTACCTGTCGCCGCTTGGCGAAGGCTTGACGCATTTCTTCGACACAATCTTGAGAACTTTGTAGGGCTGCGATCGCACCATATTGGGCAAAGGTACACACGTTAGATGTACTATGTCCTTGGATGGTACTGGCTGCTTTAACGATTTCCACAGGCCCCGCTAAATAACCAAGTCTCCAGCCAGTCATAGAATAAGCTTTCGCAAACCCATTACTAATCAAAGTCCGGTCACAAATTTCCTGACCCAAAGAACCGATGCTGATATGTTCTGCACCGTCGTAGAGAATCTTTTCGTAAATCTCATCAGAGACGACAAAGATATCTGCATCAACTATTACCTGCGCCAGTGCTTTGATTTCATCTGGCGTGTAAACCATCCCAGTGGGATTAGATGGAGAGTTGAGGATAAATAACTTTGTCTTCGGCGCGATTGCTTTACGGAGTTGTTCGGGAGTAATTTTATAACCCGTCGTCGCATCTGTAGGGACAATCACCGGGACTCCACCGACCAAAGTCACCATTTCGGGATAACTTAGCCAGTAGGGTGCAGGGATAATTACCTCATCACCTGGATCGATTAGCGCCACGATTAAGTTGTACAGAGAATGCTTACCGCCATTGGTGACGATGACATTCTCAGACTTGTAATCAAGACCGTTATCAATTTTAAGCTTGTGGGCGATCGCTTCCCTTAACTTTGGTTCTCCGGCTGCTGCACCATATTTGGTTTTACCTTCTTCCAAAGCTTTGACTGCTGCGGCTTTAATATGCGCTGGGGTATCAAAATCTGGTTCTCCAGCGCTAAAACTACAAACATCTATTCCTTCCGCCTTCAGTGCCTTAGCCTTGGCTGCGATCGCTAAGGTTAATGAAGGTGTTACCTGACTTACTCTTGCTGCCAGCTTCATTCTTACTATTTTTGGCAAATCTTTCACTTATCTAAGGATATCCCAGAATCCCTACCAAGATTTGCTTTTTCTGAATTCGTTGAGAATCCGGGATTGGAGAGCAGGGGAGCAGGGGAGATGAGGGGACAAGGGGACAAGGAGATAAACAAAACTCCTAACTCCTAACTCTTAACTAACTCCTAACTCAGCACTCAGCACTCAGCACTCCTAACGCCCAATGACAAATGACAAATGACTTTGCAAAGCGGTTTGATTATTGACTCTTAACCATGTATTATGTATAACTTTACTCTTAGGTGAACTAGTTGTTTTTATGCAGATCAAGAAAATTTTAATTGCATCTTCTCTGTTAATTAGTAGTCTTTTTATACCTAATGCTGCCATTGCTCAAAATCGTGGTACTCCGGGTAAATTTGATTTTTATGTACTGACACTCTCTTGGTCGCCAGATTATTGTGCGGCAAATGGTAGCCGTGACCAGCAGCAGTGCGGTTCTGGAAGGAAACTTGGTTTTGTACTACATGGTTTGTGGCCGCAGTACCAAGCTGGTTATCCTGCTAATTGTTCCACAGAAAAATTACCATCGCAAGTAAAGTGGCAATTTCCCAATTTGTATCCTAGTAATAAACTTTACGATCATGAATGGGAAAAACATGGTACTTGTTCGGGGAAAACTCCTGCGGAATATTTGGGATTGAGTAAAAAGTTAAAAGATGCGATCGCTATTCCCGCAGCTTATAATCGCCCTAATAAACCCGTGCGTACCACAATTACAAATTTTAAAAATTCATTTGTGAGTGCGAATAATCAAATTACTGCTGATGGTATAGCACCTTTTTGTTCTGGTTCGGGAAGATTTTTGCAAGAAGTCTTCTTTTGTTATTCCAAAAACGGCGAACCTGGTATTTGTAGCGCCGAAATTTTGAAGCGATCGCAAAAAAGTTGTGGCCAGCCAGATTTCTTATTGAGAAATGTTAGATAACAATGGGGCATTGGGCATTGGCAATGGGGCATTGGGAATGGGGAAGAGGCAGAGGGGCAGAGGGGAAAGACTTACTGCAACTTCTTTCTTGCTCCCCTGCTCCTCTGCTCCCCCACTCCCCACTCCCCGCTCCCTAAGCGATCGTCACATCTGGCGACAAATAAACATCTTGAATGTTGTGAAACAGTTTTACACCTTCCTCAAAGGGACGTTGGAAGGTTTTTCGCCCAGAAATTAATCCTGAACCACCAGCGCGTTTGTTGATTACGGCGGTGCGTATTGCTTCGGCGAAGTCATTTTTACCAGTCGCGCCACCAGAATTAATCAACCCGACACGCCCAGAGTAGCAATTTAGTACTTGGTAACGAGTTAAATCAATTGGGTGATCGGTTGTCAACTCTGTGTAAACCCGCTCGTCGGTTTTGCCGTAACTCTTACCAGTGGCTTTGGCAATTGCACCGTAACCATTGTTATTTTCGGGTAACTTTTGTTTGATAATGTCGGCTTCAATGGTTACACCCAAATGATTCGCTTGTCCGGTGAGGTCGGCTGCAAGGTGGTAATCTTTATCTTGTTTAAAGGCATTATTCCGCAGATAGCACCAGAGAATAGTCGCCAAGCCTAATTCATGGGCGCGTTTAAAGGCTTTGCTGATTTCCTGAATTTGTCTGGTAGAATTCTCGGAACCAAAGTAAATTGTCGCACCTACGGCAGCCGCCCCTAAATTCCAAGCTTGTTCTACATCCGCAAACAATACCTGGTCAAATTGATTGGGGAAAGTCAGCAATTCGTTGTGGTTGATTTTGGCAATAAAGGGGATTTTGTGGGCATATTTCCGTGATACAATCCCTAATGTTCCCAAAGTAGTAGCAACAGCATTGCAATCTGCGGCGATCGCTAACTTGACAATATTTTCTGGGTCAAAGTAAATCGGATTGGGCGCAAAAGACGCACCAGCTGAGTGTTCAATCCCTTGGTCTACTGGTAAAATCGATAGATAACCTGTATTTGCCAGACGGCCAGTAGAGTAAAGTAAGTGGAGATTACGCAATACTTGAGGATTGCGATCGCTGTTGAGCCAGATGCGATCTACAAAGTCTGGGCCCGGTAAATGTATTAAATCACGAGAAACTTTTGCTTTGTAAGTAAGCAGGTCTTCAGCCTCTTTACCTAGCAATGATTCAATAAAATTAGGCTCTTTGAGCGTTGTAGTCATAGTATTATCCTCAAAAACTGAGCAAATGACCTTGTTTTTAAGATAGCATTTCTAATATTGCTAACTTGGTTGTACGGTCATTAGTTATGTGTATTCTTTTTGAATATATAGCAATCTTCTTTTATAAATGAAAACCAAAAGGCTGAGATTTCCCACTTGTTTCAATAAGCCGAGAATCTTGTGATGAATGAATAAGTAAGGCTATACTACCGGAAGTATTAAATCAACTTTCGGAATTGATATTTTCAACTTCAGTTACCAACATCAAACAGTACAATTATACTATCTTGCGATCGTAACTGAAAATTGAAAACCCATCTTTCCCGGATTTGGGTAATAATTTTGAACAAAATAAATACAATTGTATGAATAAGTTTCAAATCGATATCGACTTTAGCAATATAGATTTAGCTTCCCTTGAGACAGAAGAAGATTTTCAAAGAGAAGCAAAAATGTTACTCCCAAAGGCACTGATCAAACTAGGTGAAAGTGTGGGTGAAAAAACTTGGGAAGAATTACAGCAAAAGCTGCAAGGAACTGGAGGTAAACTTAAATCTTCTCCCAGCGAGAAACGTAGGTTTATTCAAGAAACTGGAAGAACTTATCAACGAAATGCTAGTAACAGAGAAAAACAAGAACTAGAAGAATATATAGTAGAGCAATTACGGCAGCACAAGTAATATTTGTCAGAAATTAACTTATCAGACATGATTCAAATAAACCAGCGACGAATAATATCATGTCCGGATAAATAGTTATGATTCTCACAGTCATTGTACCCCACCCCCAACCCCTCCCCGCAAGCGGGGAGGGGAGACTTTCCCTTTCCCTTTCCCCTTTAACCTTTCCCCAACCTCTACAAGCGCATTTTTGGGTTGGCAGAGTACTACCTTATGCAATTCCAGCGATCGCTGCAATAATTAACTTGGAATATTTAGGTGTTAATAAGTTTAAATTTATTCTAGTCTACTAGCAGAATTAACATCTAAAAACAACGTCGCTTGTGGTTGTTGACGAAGAATAGAAGCTGGACAGTCTGTGCCGATATAGCTTTGCAGCATATCTTTTACCACATTCGCTTTACGTTTTTCTGGAGCAAGACAGATAATTTTTTTAGCCGAACAAATTGTTGGGATGGTGACAGTAAAAGCATACTGTGGAACATTTTCTAAATTCGGAAAGTGACCTGTACTTACTTGTTGCTGACGGTTCACAGTATCCAGTTTGACCAGTTTCACGCTGTAAGGATCTTGAAAATTTGCTACAGCCGGATCGTTAAAAGCTAAATGTCCATTTTCGCCAACACCAAGACAGCATAAGTCAATCGGTTGTGCTTGCAATAATTTAGTGTAGCGATCGCACTCTGCTACTGGTTGTAATGTATCACCTTCTATATAATGAAATTGCTTAGGATTAATCCGATTCTCTACACGTTCTCGCATATAACGCCGAAAACTAGCAGAATGATCGGCAGTAATTCCCAAATATTCATCTAGATGGAACAGAATAATCCGTGACCAATCTACACCACCCAATGCAATCAAAGCATCAAGAAATTTGAGTTGGGAGTTACCTGTAGCTAACAATACAGCAGCTGTATCCTGAAGATTAAGAACTTGCTGTAAATACTTTTGCACGATTTCAGCAACATCCTCGGCCATTTCGACTTCAGAGTTGTAAATCTGCACTAATAAATCGTCAACGCGAAAAAAGTTTGTGGCGGCTACCATTTGCTTATGAAGAAGGTTATCAATTATACGGCAGGTTGCCCAGAGGTTTTACCTGTCTATCCTTATATGCCCTATCCAGTATAGATTTTAGGATTTAGCAAAGTAATTTGTGACTCTTGAAATTTTTTTCTCCAGTCCCCAATCCCCGTATTAACAAAGGAACAATCACTAAAGGCAAAAAACAATGTAAACTATTTAAATTAAGTTAACAATTATTTACATTTTACCCAAAAATCATGCTGGCTGCAATTCTCTTTGACCTAGACGGCACTATTGTCAATACCGATCCTATACACTACCGAGCTTGGCGGGAAATGCTGTTAAATTACAGCATAGAAATAGATGAAACATTATATAAATCCCGAATTAGTGGAAGGCTAAATCCAGAAATTGTTAAAGACATTCTGCCACAATTATCAGCAGCAGAAGGGCAACAATTTGCAGACGAAAAAGAAGCGTTCTTCCGCAAACTCGCCCCACATCTCAAACCGCTAAATGGATTTTCTGAACTACTAGCATGGACAGAAACACATCAATTAAAACGAGCATTAGTAACTAATGCTCCTAGATTAAATGCAGAATTTATGCTAGAGGTTTTGGGGATAAAAGAAGCTTTTCATACAGTTGTTTTAGCGGATGATTGTATTGCAGGTAAACCCGATCCTGTGCCCTACCAAGTTGCCCTGAATAAATTGGGGATTACAGCAGAAGAAGCGATCGCTTTAGAAGACTCTCCCTCTGGTATTCGTTCCGCAGTGGGCGCAGATATCCGCACCATTGGCATCGCCTCCACCCACGATCCGCAAATTTTGCAGTCAGTCGGTGCATTTATGGCAATTCCAGACTTTACTGATTTGCAGTTGTGGACATTGCTAAACTCACTCATCGAGCCAGATTTAAGTGCGATCGCTTCTAATTGAGGACATGGGGCAAAGGAGGCAGTGTTTCGACTACGCTCAACAACCAGGCAGAAATTCTTTAATTTTGAATTTTGAATTTTGAATTGATTTCTCCCCATCCCCAAAAACTCCACTTTTTAACCGAGCCATATCACGCAACGGTGGTGCGCCGAACAAGCGACTGTATTCACGGCTGAACTGTGAGGGGCTTTCATAACCCACATAATGACTAGCTGTTGCCGCATCCATACCTTGCCCCAGCATCAGACGACGGGCTTGTTGAAGCCGAAGTTGTTTTTGATATTGCAAAGGACTCATGGTGGTGACAGACTTAAAGTGATGATGAAGCGACGAGGGACTCATGCGCGCTTCACGAGCGATCGTATCGATCCGAAATGGTTTTTCGTAGTTCCATTTCAGCCAGTTGATCGCTCTGCTAATTGCTTGGAATTGTTTATCGACTAAAGCAATCTGTCGCAATCTAGCACTGTGTTCGCCAGATAACAAACGGTAGAGAATTTCTCGGACAATCAAAGGTGCAAGGATGGCAATATCTTCAGGCGTTTCCAACAATCGTACAAGTCGGATTGCAGCATCAAGCAGTTGCGGACTAACAGGATTAATAGACAAGCCCGGTTCCAGTGGTTCGTTCGCTGGAGCGTCTAGTTTTGCCTCCATCATCAGTGTGCTGAGTTCTCCCATATCTAAATCGAGCCGAAGACACAGATACGGAACGCTTGGCGTTGCTTCAATCACTTGACCGACAACAGGCAGATCGATGGACACCACCAAATATTGGTCTTGACCATAAACATACAGATTGTCTGCCAACATTACCTGTTTCTTGCCCTGAGCAACGATGCACAGGGCAGGCTCATGCAGGGCATGGAGAGGCGCAGTAGGTTGTAAGGAACGGATCAGGAATAACCGCTCGATCGCTGTGGGATGAACACCATCTCCATTACTGTTTTGTGCAATCAGAGCAGCTAGCTCGGACTGCTGCTTTCTAACAGTCTGTTCCATAATGTCGTTTAAAATCCTTTATGAAACTAACATTCAGGGCAGCAACAATCTATTTAGCCGCTTAGATTAGCTTATCTTTTTACGAGCGACAATGAAAAAAAATGCAGGATTAGGCAAGAATTTCGTAGGTTCAGATTACCGCATCAAGCTTTGACTCTCTTAGATTAAGAGTGTGCTAGAGAATACAACAACCTGGAGATCCGGTTTTATGACTACCAATCAACAGAAAGTCGTACTGATTACGGGCGCAAGCAGCGGTATCGGTGAGGCAACAGCACGTCTACTCGCTCGTAAGAACATCCACGTCATCCTGGGCGCACGACGCACGGAACGGCTAGAAACCCTCGTGGCTACAATCCGCGCTGAGGGAGGCTCGGCGGAGTATCAGACCCTTGATGTTACCGATCGCGCCGACTTCCAAGCCTTTGTAGAATTTGCTCAGAGCAAATTTGGCCGCATTGATGTCATCGTCAACAATGCAGGCGTTATGCCGCTCTCGAAGCTAGAAGCGCTGAAAGTTGATGAATGGGACAGAATGATTGACGTGAACATCCGTGGCGTACTCAATGGCATTGCTGCTGGGCTACCGCTGATGAAACGCCAAGGATTTGGCCAGTTCGTCAACCTGTCCTCCATCGGCGGACACGCTGTCTGGCCAACCTGCGCCGTTTACTCAGCAACTAAGTTCGCGGTGTTGGCAATTTCCGAGGGGCTGCGTCAGGAAAATACTGACATTCGCGTTACAGTTATTTCACCGGGCGTAACGGAGTCAGAACTGGCCGATAGCATTACTGACGCCGAAGCTGTCAAAGGTATGCAGGAATTCCGCAAGATTGCGCTTCCGGCTGAAGCGATCGCCAGAGCGATCGCCTTTGCAATCGAACAACCGGATGACGTTGATGTGAATGAGATTATCGTGCGTCCTACAGGCAGCGTATAGTTACGCAAAGATGCGAAGAATTTTCAACCTAAGCTAGGAGTAAAACAACTGAGAACCGCTATATGACTACCCAAAATAAAATTCAACCTCGCTAACTTGGTTCTAATGGTCTAACTATTTTTCCCCTAGTTTTCGGATGTATGGGTATGTCTAGTATGTACGGCGCAGCAGACGAAAACGAAAGCATTGCAACTATCCAAAGCTCTCGATCGCAGGATTACATTACTGGATACTGGCGATTTCTATGGTAAGTCATCGGCGCACGCAAGCGCATCCAACTTCCGAATCGTTGGTGGCTCTGGATGTGAATCTATCCCCGGAAGACTTAACCCGCATTGAAGCAGCAATTCCCGCATCTGCGATCGCAGGCACTCGTTATGATGAACATCAAATGCAGATGTTAGACAGCGAACGCTAATGCGATCGACAGTGTGAGCAAAGTACTAGAGAGTTTGTAGTAAGCAATTTGCTGCTTATAAACTAAGGACTAAAGTCTTACTACGAGCCTCTACTTATTTTTCAGCCAGAATCGCGTAAATTTCCCGTTTAACTTGCTCTAAAAGCTCGCGCACCCGATTTATCCGCTCCATATTGCCACTACGAGCAACCTGCGCCACTGCACCAGCTAACTCTGTGGCGGCATTCCGCAACTCAATAAACTCTTGGGGCTTACCTGTAACAAAACTTTTGAAGGTATCCCAAGGAGTGTCTGAAGGTTCTTGTTGGGAACGTTCTGCCAATAATTGTTTACCCTCATCCGTAATCGTATAAATCCGCTTGCCCCCTTCCTGTGCGCTCTTGAGATAACCTCCTTCTTCCAACAATTGGAGTGTTGGATACACTGAGCCAGGACTGAGGCGACGGAAACCACCGTAGCGAGTTTCCATCTCTTTAATCAGGTCGTAACCATGACTAGGATGCTCAGATAACAATTCCAGCAGAATGAACTTGATGTCACCCCGACGAGTCCGGTGTTCATCTCCCCAACCACGACCAAACATTTCATTATCAAAGCGTTTGTCATGATGTCTACCATGATGCTTGTGATGATGGTTGCCATGTTCAAACCAAGACCTGACAAGCAATGAATCCTCTTCGCTAACTCCTGCCCATGCAGGTGCGCCAAAACGTGACCGAAAATGTCTAAACATAAGTAAATCTCAAATCAACTTTCTCTAATATACGATATATCGGAATATATCGCGATATATCGAAATAGAATTTTGATTAAGATTTGTAACCAAAGTAGCTTCGACTAGTCAAGAGCCTGCACTTGTTCAACAAAGGACTCTACCCATTGCAAAAATGCTTAATCTACGACTCAACGCCGTAGATTAAGCATTTTTACTTGATTATGAAGTGATAGGTGTAACAAAAAGTTTAGTCCACAGATAAAACCCTGTATTTTTAGATGGTTTGCTTTTTTCGTGTCTTGTCTTTCTAGAAAAAATATGTATAAATACGAGATATTTTAATTAAATATTTTATTAAGATTGGTGCTAATTACAGATGTGAATATAAGAATTTATTGCTATTTCTAATTATTAGAACTAATTTTGTAAATTTATAAAATACTTTATTTTTTTGTATAGATTGCGAACTTAACTTGGGAATAATAAGTGTGAGAAAGTGAAAATTATACATAAATTTATAATTGCTTAACTTTTTCTACTAGCGTTCGCTGCTAAATAATTTAGATTCTTTTTTTGAACTACAGTAGATAACTAATCGGCTTCAATCGAAGCTGACTAAGTTCTCTCAAAACTTTCATTGACCCCAACAACAGCTTATTTACATTTGCTTGATTCATATATCCTGTTTAGTTAAGAATCACTTTAGATTCAATACTATTTGGATAAGATAACACCGCCTGGATTTGAGGGAGTGAAAGAAAAAATAGTCTCCCTTTTAAAGAAAGCCAGTGTGTTGCGAACTTTCCTAAATTTATAGGAGCAGGTGTTAGCAAAGCTGACTACCAGTTTTCTATTGAAGAAAAGCTGATTAAATATTTTTGTTTTGGTTGAGATAACAATGTTAGGAACTGACGGTGGCGAACGTGGTAGTGGCAGATAGGACGAGTGTAAAGTTCTCTCTCGATTATTTGCAGGAATTTTTGAGTATTGCAGTCAAAAAACTGAAATCCCTCGTACTTTAGGCGGGAGATGAGCTTAAATTGCAGCAATGATTTTGCTAATGGCACAATTGAATGGTGTGAGTTCGACTTGACGAGTGCCTTCATGTCCATAAGTCAAACTTACGCTCAGATAACTATCTGGTTTGTAGGGCAATCGTTTTGCCCATTCAACTGCCACAATTCCCGGTATCACTTCAACACCTTCCCAGTAACTTTCTAAATTTAGGGTTGCGACTTCTTGCGGTTCCAAGCGATATAAATCCAGATGGTAAAGAGGAAAGCGTCCTTCAGTGTACTCATTAATCAGCGTGAAAGTGGGACTGACAATGGGTTCAGTAATTCCTAAACCTTTACCAATGCCTTGAACTAAAGTAGTTTTACCAGCGCCCAAATCACCTTCTAGTAAAATTACACTCCCCGGTGTCAGGGATTCGCCAAGAGTAATACCTAAGCGCAGCGTCGCTTCTGTATCTGCAAGAAAAATTTTCATAATTGAGGTGTTGGGCATTACTGATTAGTGTAAACAAATGACAAATGACAAATTTTCATCTTCCTTAATTTTGAATTTTGAATTTTGAATTTTGAATTCCCCGAAGGGACTGACCTCTACCGTACCACCGTAATAACACTTGTGCTAGTTTCTGCGGATTGTGACGTACAAAACCTGTTTCATCTTCATACAAAACATTAGCTGGAACAATCCGTCGCCCTAGTTGAGTTACGGCTTCTCGATCGAGGAAAACGGGATGAGAGTTTTGTTGGGCGTAGCGGATAAGTGATTGCTCCGAAGGAGATTTTTTGTGTATTAATACAGCATCGAATAGTCGTCTTTGTCCGCAAGCAGCATCAATTGCTCTGATATGATCGGCAACAGTGTAGCCTTCAGTTTCTCCTGGTTGAGTCATGATATTGCAGATATAAATACGGGGGGCATCTGATTGAGCGATCGCATCGGCAATTTCTGGTACTAATAAATTAGGAATTAGGCTTGTATAAAGGCTACCTGGGCCAATAATGATGTAATCAGCTTCTTTAATTGCCTTAATAGCTGCTGGTACCGCCGGAGGATTAGCCGGAATGCAGCCAATTTTGACAATTTTACCGCCAGCTTTGGGAATACTAGACTCCCCCTCAATCCGACGACCATCGGCTAATTCTGCCCAGAGGCGAACATCACTGAGAGTTGCTGGTAGTACTTGTCCTCGCACCGCTAGAACTTTAGAACTGGCTGCAACTGCTTGTTCTAAATCTCCAGTAATATCACTCATTGCCGTTAAAAACAAATTGCCAAAACTGTGACCAGTTAACCCATCTCCAGCCCGAAAACGGTATTGAAACAATTCTGTTAATAACTTTTCTTCATCTGCTAGTGCAGCCAAACAATTACGAATATCCCCTGGTGGTAGCACTCCAAATTCTTGACGCAAACGCCCAGAAGATCCACCATCATCGGCGACAGTAACAATTGCAGTAATATTAGCGCTATAGGTTTTCAGTCCTCTCAACAACGTAGAAAGTCCCGTACCACCACCAATTACCACTATTTTTGGGCCTCGGTACAATCGACGATGGGCCAGCAAGACATCAATGAGTTCCTCTCCGCCTTCTGCTCTTAGTACCTTAGTAATTGAGCCTACTGTGCGAGTTTGTCCCCAAAGCACTAACAGCAAGCCGCCAAGCAGTACCAAAGGCCCACTGATATAGTTCGGTAAGAGGTTGGTGATGACTCCCAAGAAACCTCTAACCAACTCAATCATCCAAAAAATTGGGGTCAGCTTAATCCAAATTGCTAACCCCAAACTCGCCAGCAGTACACCCCCAACACTAATTAACAACCAACGTTTTACCGATAGTCCAGGGGATAACCATTTGAACCACTGGTTAACCCGATAAGTACGAGAGCGCGACTGCTTTTGCAGGGCGTTGAGGGCTTGTCTGAGAAAACCAATTGACATACCTGATTTGGAGCAGTGCTACAAACAATAATTAACAGAAAATTTACACCGCTTGGTTTAAAAGACCAGGCGTGAAACTATTATATTTATCAATCCTATTAGACTAAGAGCAAGTCGTGAAGATTGCCAGGATTTCTAGTTAAACAATACCCTGGCTTGGTAAAAGTGAATTTAATGGAAAAACGAATTTTAGGATTAGATCCAGGACTGGCGATTTTAGGATTTGGGGCAATTAGCTGCACACAAAATCTCAAAAAGGTGCAAGAGACTACAGTAAATATGCTGGATTTTGGAGTAATTAAAACGTCAGCAGATGTAGAAATGGGACAGCGCTTATGTACCTTGTTTGATGATTTACACACCCTGATAGAGGAATTTCAACCAGATTTAGTGGCGATCGAGAAACTCTTCTTCTACCGTATGTCAAGTACTATCCTGGTTGCACAGGCGCGGGGTATAGTCATTTTAGTGTTGGGGCAGCGTCGTCTTCCTTATGTAGAGTTTACCCCGGCTCAAATTAAACAAGCTTTAACAGGCTATGGCAATGCTGATAAGTCAGAAGTGCAAGAAGCGGTGGCGCGGGAGTTGGATTTAGATGAAATTCCTAAGCCGGATGATGCTGCGGATGCTTTGGCAGTGGCTTTGACGGCTTCTTATCAGCTGTAAGTTTTCATCAAAGATTTGGGGTTGGGGAGATAATGCTTTCTCTAAAAGCCCATGAACCATCACCAAGACTGGACTCTCTTTCAGAAAACGCTCAAGGGCGAGTCTTGATGATGTTGCTCAATGCGATCGCCTAGAGTGGGCGGTTACGCGATCGCAAAAAGTCTTGCTAAATAATTGTAATAATATTTAATATGAGTCTGGGTTGTCTAATTTAGATTAACTATTGCAGAGAAATTCTCTCAGACTGAGTAAAATGACAAATACAACGAGGCAACTATTTTATAGATTAGTTACCCTAGAACTGGAGACTATGTTTTCAGTCCTGAGTTACTTCTGTATTTTGCCTCTGAGGCATAGCAATTTAGACCACACTAAATCCTTCACTTAAGAGCTCCTACAAATCATAATGGCTGTGATTGAGAAGAAAAGAACTCGCGATCTGCCCCAAATTAACGAACGAATTCGCTTCCCGAAAATTCGGGTCATTGACACTGACGGTGCCCAACTGGGAATTATGCTCCCACAGGAAGCACTACAACTAGCAGAAGAAAAAGAGCTAGATTTAGTGCTAATCAGCGATAAAGCTGACCCGCCGGTTTGTCGGATTATGGACTACGGGAAATACAAGTTTGAACAGGAGAAAAAGGCGCGGGAAGCCCGGAAAAAGCAGCACACGGCTGATGTCAAAGAAGTTAAGATGCGCTACAAAATAGAAGAACACGACTACAATGTGCGTGTTAAGCAAGCAGAGCGCTTTTTGAAAGATGGCGATAAAGTCAAAGCAACTGTGATGTTCCGGGGTCGAGAAATTCAACACAGCGACCTAGCAGAAGATTTGCTCAAGCGAATGGCAACGGATTTAGAGCCTTTTGGTGAGCTTCAACAAGCGCCTAAAAAGGAAGGACGAAACATGATGATGCTCATCTCGCCTAAAAAATAATTCTCTAACTGTTTAATAGACCAAGTTTGAAAATCCCCTGGCCAGAAGTCAGGGGATTTTTTCATCTTTCATTTGAATGCAACATACGCCCAAAGCTCTAAGCTCGTTTAAATTTATCCAAAATCGATAGTCCTGAACGCTGAGTGGGAAACATAATACTCAGTTGCTCAGGACTTTTGCTATTTCCAGGAAATGAGGGACAAGGAAGACAAAAAGTATTTTCTTCTCCCCCTGCCCCCCTGCCTCCCCTGCTCCCCCTGCCTCCCCTGCTCCCCCTGCCCCATTAAGCGGTGATACTACCAGAAAATAAAACTGCATGGAACTGAAAAATTACTGGTTGGCTGCAAATAAAGTTGCTTTACCACGACTACTACAGTGGGTGAATCTCCGACCAGAGGAGAGCGAACGCACTCAGATAATGTTTCTCTTTTATACAATTGTCTGTGTAGGATTGCGGTGGGCAGAAGACAGTACGGTAGCGCTGTTTTTGGATGAATATGGGACTCATCTACTGCCGTGGATGTACATTGCTAGTGCGGCAATGAGTGCCGGACTGGTTTTTTTATACTCTTGGTTGCAAAAGATTTTTCCCTTACGTCGGGTAATTGTGGCGATCGCACCTTGCATGTTGATGCCATTAGTTTTATTAGTTGTATTACGTTGGGGATCGCATTTTTCCTACCTGGCAGTGATTTCGGCTTTTCTGCTGCGGCTATGGGTAGATGCACTTTATGTGGTCAATGACCTCAACACTTCCATTGTCGCCAACCAAATATTTAATATTCGGGAGATTAAACGAACTTACCCACTGGTGAGTAGTGGTCTTTTAGTAGCAGATGTGATCAGTGGCTTTAGTTTACCTTGGCTAGTGCAATACACCACGCTGAATAAGATCATCCTTATCGCCTGTATGGTGATTTTATTAGGATCGGGAATTCTATTCTATTTAACTCATCATTATCGAGCAGCTTTTCCTGAAACCCCACAAAGACTAGCTCCTGAACAACAAGCTTCACGAGAGCGTTTCATTAAAAGTCCGCTAAAGCGGTACGTCTGGCAGTTGTTTGCTTTTGTGGGACTGTTGCAAGTCATTGGGTTGTTAATAGATTTTCAGTATCTGCGCGAACTCCAATCCAATTTGAGCGACCGAGAACTTGCGAGCTTTTTAGGTCTTTTTGGTGGGATGTTGGGACTGTGTGAGTTGTTGTTGCAGTGGTTTTTTTCCAGCCGACTCATCGAACGTATGGGGGTATTTTTCACTGCGACGCTTTTACCAATCACCGTCGGCTTTTCACTTCCAGGAGTGCTGGTATTGCTGCATTTAATTCCAGCCATACAATCGCAAAGCTTTTTCTGGGGTTTGATAATTGTCAAATTCTGCGATGAACTTCTGCGCTACACCTTTGTGATGAGTAGCGGCCCCATTCTGTACCAACCGATTCCAGAGGGAATTCGCAGCCGGATGCAGACTTTATCTGGCGGAACCGCCGAAGCGATCGCCACAGGTTTGACAGGAGCGCTAATTTTTGTGACTATCTTGTTTTGTGGG
Organism: Nostoc sp. DedSLP03; assembly: GCF_034530815.1. Classification (NCBI taxonomy): domain Bacteria; kingdom Bacillati; phylum Cyanobacteriota; class Cyanophyceae; order Nostocales; family Nostocaceae; genus Nostoc; species Nostoc sp. DedSLP03. The sequence continues at coordinate 32,656 of NZ_JAVRCK010000060.1, read as the reverse complement.
CGGTTTGTACCCGAATCACTACAAAAATGGGTGTTAGTAGCAGAAACCATGCTGATAGCTGGCACTTGTTTAACAGTAGTTTGGGAATTGCGATCGCGCTATGTAGAACTGTTAGTCTTGAGTGTGGCGCGGGGTCACTTGAGTGCAACCAATGTCGGCTTGCGATTTTTCAAACAGGGTGTAGTCAAAGCTTTAGCAGAAAAAGGCTCTGAGGCTGATAAACGCTCTTGTATTGAACTTTTAGCCCAAATTGATTCCCTTGGAGCGGCCGAAGTTTTAGCCCCGCTACTAGTGAAGTTAACCCCAGATTTGCAGCGCCAAAGTTTGGAAGTGATGCTGATGGGAGGTGTAAATCCGGTTTATTTAGCCGCCATTCGTCCTTTGTTAGAAGAATCCCAAGAAACTAACCCTGAAGTTTTCGCTTTAGCGCTGCGCTACGTTTGGCTAGCTGAACCAAATCCTAATTTAAGCCTCTTAGAAGAATATTTACACCCCAGGCAAAACTCACTCATCCGCGCCACCGCCGCCGCTTTAGTCTTACGCCAGGGAACGCCGATGCAAAAGGTAGCAGCTACCCAAACCATGCGCCGGATGCTGACTCATAAGCAAGAACGGGAACGGGTGAATGGAGTCAGAGCGCTTAGAGAAGCGGTTTATTTGCAGGCATTGCGGATTCATATCCCGAATTTATTACAAGATGAGTCGTTACGGGTTCGCTGTGCCGTATTAGAAATGATTTCAGCCACCCATTTAGAAGAGTATTATTCGGCACTGATTGCAGCACTTTATTACAAATCAACCCGCAGTATAGCCATGTCAGCATTAGTGCGACTAGAAAATGAAGCCTTAGAAATGCTGTTGCGGTTGGCTACCAATATTTATAAACCAGAAGTAGTACGAATGTATGCTTGGCGTACTATTGCTCAAGTCGGTACTCAGCAAGCATTGGAGACTTTATGGGAAAACTTGGAAATATCCTGGGGTACTACTAGGGATCATATTCTCCGCTGCTTACTAAAAATCCACAAACAACCAGGAATTAAAGGTTTAGTAGATCGATTTTATGAAAGTCGGGTAGAAAATTTAATTAAACAGGAATTAAAATTTTTAGGTGAAATTTACGCTGCATATATTGACTTCCAAACATTAGACGAAAAAGAAAATCATCAATCCAATCAGAGGATTGTGATTGTCTCGGAATTACTGCAACGCGCCCTTCTAGAATTGGAATTGGATGTGAAAGAGCGGCTGCTACTATTACTGAAACTGCTTTACTCGCCAGAAAAGATGCAAGCAGCATCCTTCAATCTGCGATCGCTCTCAGTAGTAAACTTAGCGCGAGGGTTAGAAATCTTAGAGCATACCATAACTTTGCCTTCAAAATCTTTATTGTTGAATATTTTAGACAACCGACCACAAACAGAAAAATTGCAATATCTTGTGGAAGCCAAGATCGTAGAATATGAGAATATGGTAGTTAGCGATCGCCTCCACAGATTGCTGATGTTAGGTAATTTCCTTTCTGACTGGTGTCTAGCTTGCTGTTTCCATTATGCTCAAGTGACACGCATCCGACTGACCAGTTCTGAGATACTAGTGAGCTTGCGTCATCCTACTGGCTTTGTCAGAGAAGCTGCGATCGCATATTTAAATATGGTTTCATATCGCGTTCTCTTGCAAATCCTCCCCCAGCTACAAAAAGATCCACATCCTTTGGTGTCCGCTCAAGTTAAAGAGTTACTCGAAAAATACCAATTCAAAAATTACAATTAAAAATCCTCCAATCGCTGTAGAAGTAGAATTAATGCCCAATAACTAATGACAAATGACAAATGACAAATGACAAATGACTATTTGTTAACCTGTAAACTGAAGTAAAAATTCAAAAAATATCAAGAATCATGTACGTACTCATCGGTGGAGCAGGCTTAGTCGGCTTAAGTTTAGCGCAAAAACTAGTAGAACTAGGGCATACTGTTGCTGTAATTGACATTGACCCTATCGCTTGCCGCTACGCCCGCGAACAAGTGGGAGCAATGGCTTTTGAAGGCAGTGCTGTGAGTACAGAAGTATTGTTAGAAGCTGGGATTCGCAAAGCCGATTCCTTAGCAGCAGTTCTCAGAAGTGATGCCTTAAACTTGGCAATGGTAACTCTTGCTAAACACTACGGCGTCACCCATATTTTGAGCCGGATGCGCCACCCCGATTTTGTCGAACCATTGCGGATAGCTGGAGCTAACCATATTATCAGTACTGTTGAACTATCAGTTGCAACAATGGTGAACGCCATTGAGTATCCACAAGTAGAATCAATGATGCATTTTGAGCAGGGACAGATTGAGGTTCTGAAACTTTCCATCCCCAACAATTGCTATGTTGCCGGTCGTAGCGTTGCCGAAATTGCTCAAGATTCCCAATTCCCTACTGGTTCGCTAATTATTGGCTATCAATCTCATCCCCACGAAGATTTGATGATTCCTAACGGCAGTACAATACTGGAACCTCATTCAACTGTGCTGATTGTGACTAAACCAAGATGCTTACATCAAGTCATTGATTTTATTGAACAAAAATGTTGAGCACAGTTCCTACCTAAACTGTTTATTAGGTAGGGTTAGCTACAGATTTAACAATTCAAAATTCAAAACTTGTACTGAGCGTAGTCGAAGTATTCAAAATTCAAAATTCAAAATTCAAGACATTTTCAGACGGGGATTTACAGCAGTTTTCATATATTTGAACCACATCTGTTGTAGGGACGCAAGGCCTTGCGCTTCTACCGCGTCGTCTCTTTACAGAAACTGACTGGAGTCGGAGCCACTTTGCCTCTGCGCTACGTCGAATGGTTGGGTTCTTAAACTCCTTGATTTACGATAATAAAAAAATGGTGAGTTTTGATGAAGCTGTATAGATATATTATTTTAGCGATCGCTCTTATTTTTCTTGTATCTTGTCAATCAACACCAAAGTCACAACCCGATGCCATTCCAGCAGCCCCATTGCAAAAAACAGTGACGCTGGATAAGAATTTTAAGATAGCCAGCGGTGAAACTCTTTATGTTCCGGTCTACTCTCATATCTATCATCACAATCGCCAAGAGATTTTTGAGTTAGCAGTTACGCTTAGTATTCGGAATACAGATTTGACTAATCCGATCGTTATTACTTCTGTGCGCTACTATAACTCAGAAGGAAAACTAGTTAAACAGTATTTGGAGCGCCCTATTCAACTTGATGCCCTAGCTTCGACAGATTTTTTTATCAATAGAAATGACACTAGTGGAGGTTTAGGTGCAAACTTCATTGTCGAATGGGTAGCCCAAACCGAAATATCCGAACCGATAGTAGAGGCAGTCATGATTGGTACTGACTTTCAACAAGGAATTTCTTTTATCAGTCCTAGTAGGGTAATTAAAAGTCAAAATAACAATAAGCGATCGCCTTTAAAATAGAAATCTTAAAAAGCTAATTTATCATTTCCTCTTCCCATCCTCGTTCCCATACGGAGTATGGGAATGCATTCATTGAGTCTCTGACTCAATTTCTAGCTGGAGGCAGCAGTTCCTAATCAATCAGCCAAAGTTCAGAGGTTTATCGACAAAGTTCAGAGGTTCACTCACAAAGCTCAGAGGCTCATCGACAAAGCTCAGAGGTTCACTCACAAAGCTCAGAGGTTCATCGACAAAGCTCAAAGGTTCATTCACAAAGTTCAGAGGTTCATCGACAAAGCTCAGAAGTTCATCAACAAAGCTCAAAGGTTCATTCACAAAGTTCAGAGGTTCATCGACAAAGCTCAGAGGTTCATTCACAAAGGCCAGACTATCCCCAATGCCCCATGCCCTATGCCCCATGCCCCATATTTAATCATCCTCTAATTTCAGTAATTGTTCATCAAGAATTTGTATCCGCTCGCGCACAATTTCTTCTGAGAGAATTCGCTTCCGCATTGCCTCATTGAGCGCTCCTTTTTCTGCCAAGAGTAAACGTCGGCGAATAGCTTCAAGTTTACTGCTCTTGCCACTTCTACCTTCCACCTCATCAGGGCGACGATTATATAGTTCCCGCAGTATTTTTTCTGCACCGGCAATTCGTACCTGATAAGCTGAACGCATCTCTTCATAAACCGCTTTTGGTAATACCCCTGATTTCAATAGGCTATCTAATTCATCTTGTGCCGCCTTACCCGTCATCAGCTGGGCTTGCAACTCTTCAACCTGTTGTTGAACTTCAGAAAATTTAGATAACTTTAAGCGTCTTACCACCCAAGGCAAACTTAAACCCTGTCCTACTAACGACACCAGCACACAGCCGAAGACTATAGCTATCAAAACTTCTCGCCCTGGCAGGGTTGTAGGTAAACTCAATGCCAGAGCCATTGAGAGTGAACCTTTGATGTTGCCTAAAAACAGTAAATGTTGCCAGCGCAGCGGAATTGGACGGTCAATCCAACGAACTAATGCTAGTAGCGGATAAACTGTAAGAACTCGCCCGACTTGAAAAGCCAAAACTGCAAGTAGAATTGCAGGTAAAGTTTTCCAGAGTGTTACCAAATTTATTTCTACACCAATCAACAGAAAAATAAAGGTGTTGACAGTAAAACTGGCATATTCCCAAAAACTCAATAAAGTAATGCGGCTAGAAGCAGAAGTATTCCGAGAAAGCCCAAAATTCCCGAAAATCAATCCAGCAACAACTACAGCCACAGGGCCTGATACACCGAGAAATTGCCCAGCCTGAAAAGTTCCTAATGCAACTGCGACTGTCAGCAAAAGACTGCCAAGGGCATCATCTAAACGGGCAAATACAGGTATACTCAAATAGCCCAAGACTAACCCGACAACGCAGCCTCCTAGAGAGATAAATAGCAGCTGTTGGATTCCCTCTACAAATGTGAGTGAGCCTGTTGAATATACTTGCACGATCAAGTTGAAGGAAACAAGGGCAGCAGCGTCATTGAATAAAGTTTCTCCTTCAACAATGGTGGAAAGCCGCGAGGGTACTGGTATCTCCTTAAATACAGCAATCATGGAAACAGTATCAGTGTTTGCCAGAATTACTCCGACAAATAACGCAGGTATCCAACTCAGTCCCAGCCCAAATTTCAACAGGACGGCAATAATCGCACTGGAAATCACAGCCCCTGGCCCAGCTAGTAAGGCAATTGGTTTAAAGGTGCTGCGTAAGCGGCTGACATCTGTATTAATACCAGCTTCAAAGATCAGAATTGGTAAGAAAAGATCCAAAACAAGGGTTGGACTTAAACCAATCCGACGAGACAATAACTCAGTGATGGGTAAACCTGCTAATACTAAACCCGTAACATAAGGGATTCCCAACCGCCGGGATAGCAAAGCTACTCCTGTAGCCACAACCAAGAGAATAATTGAAACTTTGACTAATTCGGTAACATCCACTATTGCGTTTTGGAGAGTTAGTTTGACTTGACTGATAAATTCTCTCTTCATTCATGCCAAATTAGCAAGTTCAGGGTGTGGGTTCAGAACTTCTAATTTCCTCTACTTGACCAACTTCAAAAATTAGGGTGAATGGTTGCCCCATCTCTCGTTTGATAAATTCTTCTAATAATTCTACTTGCCGAGGTGTGACAGGTTCTCTTGCCCGGACGCTCAAACGCACTTCTGGCGGATTTGTCAACCAATTGGTATTACTGTTAAGCAACTGCAAGCGTCCAAAGGTGACAGTTCGATTCAATAATGCCCGTCGTAAGCTGGTTTCTAGTTGTGCTTGTCGTACAAGTCGGGCAAAGCTGACTCCCAAGGGAATTAGTAAGATAGCTGTCAAAGCCATAGTCCAAATTAGAGGTTGGCGTGCCCGCGCCATTGAAGTGTAACCTGTTACTACGAATGTCACCATACAGGAGAGGGCAATACCTAATAAGTTGGTGAGATAAAGTAGAGTTGCTCCGAAACTGAGTGACCAATTTCCTTGTGCCAAGCCTAAGCCAATAACACAGATGGGGGGCATGAGGGCAACAGCGATCGCAGTTCCCGCTAAACTACCAGAGATTTTCGTCTCAACTTTCGCGTAGCCACTAATACCACCAGCCACTACCGCAATTCCCAAATCTAACAACGTTGGTCTTGAGCGGGCTAACACTTCACTACCATAGCTGGGCAATCCCACCAGCAAACCTAGAGAAAAGGCGATCGCTATCGCTAACATCGTGCCCACTGCTACAGCAATTATCCCCTTGCGGAACAGGGTAATATCTGCTTGTAAAGCACCAAAAGCTAACCCGCGAATTGGCAACATCAGAGGGGCAATAATCATCGCGCCAATAATCACGGCTGCACTGTTGGACAATAAACCGAAAGTAGCGATCGCACAGGAGCTAATAATTAAAATTATGTAAGCTGAGTCTGGGGTAGATTCTGCCAGCAAGTCTGTTTGTAGCTGTTGGAGTTGTTCCGGCTGCGAACCCCGGCGGCGGAAATTTTTAAACCGGTCTCGAATGTTATTACCCAAGACCTTCCTCCTAAATACTCGATTAACTGTAAAATATTCAATCTCTGGTGATTAAAGTCTTACATTAAGCTGGTGTCATCTGAAAATAGTCAGACGATCATAAATGCAAAATAATACCAGGAATTTTCTTATGGTACTTGAATCTGCGATCGCCGAGGAAGTCATTACAAATAATCTCAAGCAGTTTCTGTTGGTACTTTCAGTGTCTTTAGGTGTGGCGACACTACCGCAGATATTTAGTTGGTTTCGCCATATACCTTACACCTTGCTATTGGTGATTGTCGGGTTAGGTTTAGCCTTTGTCGATGTGCGTTTAGTAACCCTTTCTCCCGAATTAATTTTATTCATTTTCTTACCACCGCTGCTATTTGAAGCTGCATGGAATTTGAAATGGGCAGAACTGAAGCGAGATTTAGTGCCAATTTGCTTGTATGCGGTGTTTGGGGTGTTAATTGCGATCGCAGGGGTAGCGATCGCTCTCAATCAATTCGTTGGTATTTCTCTAACTACAGCTTTACTTATTGCAGCCAGTCTATCTGCAACTGACCCTGTTTCTGTCACCGCTTTGTTTCCCGAACTGGGTGTAGATAGTCGTCTTGTTACCTTAATGGAAGGCGAAAGCTTGTTCAATGATGGCATGGCTGTAGTTGCCTTTGGTTTTTTGGTAGCCTTATCTTTCGGAACTGTAGAATTGGAATTCCAGCCAATTTTATTGCAATTATTTACAGTTGTTGGCCTCGGTGTAGCAGTGGGAGCTTTCATTGGGTTTGGGATTTCCTACCTTACCCAGCGCTTCGATTTGCCTTTAGTGGAACAATCTTTAACTTTAGTTTCCGCCTACGGAACTTACCTAATTATTGAAGACTTAGGCGGTTCTGGAGTAATTGGAGTTGTCACCACAGGGTTAATTTTAGGCAACTTTGGCTCTCGTATCGGCATGAATCCCCGCACCCGGATTATTGTCTCCGAATTTTGGGAATTTCTGGCATTCTTTGTTAACTCAATTGTCTTCTTGCTAATTGGCGACCAAATACGCTTTGCTAGTTTAGGCGAAAACCTGCAAATCATTATAGTGACAGTCGTAGCAATGATTTTGATGCGGGCAGTTGGTATTTACATTCTCAGCAAATTGAGTACTAGCATCACCAAATCGGAAATTTCTTTACCAGAACAAACTATTTTATGGTGGGGTGGGTTACGCGGTTCCGTCTCTATTGCTTTGTTTGGCATTGAGTGTATCGACGACACTGCCAGAGCGAGAAAAAATCATTGCAACAGTATTTGGAGTAGTTTTATTTACTCTGCTTGTTCAGGGATTGACCATCAAACCTTTGCTGGAAAAACTCAATTTGCTAGGTGATGCACCCTTACGCGAGCAATATTTAGAATTGGTTGCCCGTCATGTTGCCTTAGAACGCGTTTTAGAACACCTCCAAACAGACCAACGCCCCGGTATTGACCCAGAGTTTCGCTGTTATCAAGAGACACTAATCAAAGGCGAACTTGCAGATTTACGGATAGAAATTGACAAATTACAGGGTGAATATCCCAATCTTCAGAGCTTTACGGCTGAACAATTTCGAGGAGAACTGTTGGCAATTGAGGCAGATACTTATGCAGAATTTGTCAAATCTGGTCGGTTAAATAAAGAACTAGCATCTATGCTTGAGGATGTTTTGCAGAATCAATCTCACTGAAAAAGATATCAAACCTAAAAACCCAGTTTTCTGGTATATCTTTACAAAACTAACGCAAACAATAGGCAAAAAAAAATTATTTTCAGGTAGAGGCAATTCATGAATTGCCCCAGAGCGCGTATAGTTCCAATTTGAAAAAAGAATGCAACACATAGACCATTTGTAGAGACGCAATTCATCACGTCTTTACCCAAGGATGTGTTGCAATCATCAATTTAGTTTTGCGTCAGTCCTAATTTTACTCGAACCCGATAACTCCCGGAATTTCAAGGACAAAATCTGCCCCATATACAGATGCAGGAGTCTGGAATCCTACCTTAACTTCGCCTTGAATCACCCGTTTGATAACTGCTACAGCCGCCAATGCCGTAAAATCGTATGCTTCCGGCCCTAAGAGCTTTGCAGTTACTTGGTGACCAGTTTCATCCTCAGCAATACCAATTACTCGAGCTTGCCCTTTGGCTCGTTCTGCCGCCGTTGGCCCAGTGGGTAGAGTTTTAATTAGACTTGCTAAAGCACTTTGGAATAGAGACGAGTTAAATAACCCTCCCAAATACTGGCTCGACTCCATCAGGAAGCCCACAGGATTAGGAAATACGGTATAAACCTCAATATTAGGAATACCCGTAGTCTGAAACGCAGTGATAATATCAGCACGCCAAGGGTTTGTTACTGCTGTCTCGGGCCCATAACCAAAATCAACTTTACGTCTTTTCGATGCTGGGCGAGATGGAATGAGCTTACCTGCTTCTCGGACTACCCCGATATGATGTAAAGTTGGCAGTACTGTATTTGCAGTTCCCTGAGATACACCGCCCACTGTTTCATAGATTAAAATCAGTCGTGTTGCAGATGCTAACTTCTGTTTCAGGTAAGCAGCTACACAATCAGTAGGGACAACTCCAAATCCCACACCAGGGAGAAGCATTATCCCTGCACTTTTAGCCTCAGTATCTCGTGCTTGTAGCGCCTGAAATTCAGGTACTTCGCCAGCTATGTCTAAATAATGAGTTTTAGTTTGGAGGCAGGCATCGACAAGTGGCTTTGAGGTTTTGGAGAAAGGCCCAGAGCAGTTGATGACAGCAATTATATCCTCAAGAGAGCGAGCGATCGCCTGCGGATCGTCTAAGCCAAAAACCCGAAAGTCCAAACTTAATTCATTGGCTACAGCTGCTAGTGAACTTTGATTGCGTCCAGCTAAAATTAATTCCAGTCCGTTATTTTTAGCAGATTCAGCAATGAGTTTTCCAGCATAGCCAGTTGCACCATACAATAACACCCTTGATGTCATTATTATCACCAGCTAGGAATTAATTGTTCGCAATCTGCTGCCATAACCTGACTTCAGGTGGTTCAACCAAAAATTGTTCTGACTTTTCGTTCAAAGCTTTAATATACGGCTGCTGTAGATGTTGAGCTAAAATTTCCTGGCTGACCCAGTTTTCATGCAATAGAAACAAAGATGGCTCTTCAACAGATTGATGTAAATCGTAATTAATACAACCTTCTTCTGCAAGTGTAAGAGCTATTACAGGTTGAAATTCCTGCTTAAAATTATCTTCCAAACCTGGCTTCACTTTTAGTCGAGCGGTGACGGTTACTTTCTGATTTGACATTGTGATTCCTCTTTTTTAGTAAAACTAATTCAAGTATTAATGCTGTTAATAATTTCCGAAGGTTTGAAGTAGTTATAAGGTATGGGACGAGTTTGATTTCTAATATCTATTTGCCGTTCTATTTCATGCAAATTCTGTTGAAATTGCACCACAATTTCCTGCGCCAATGGATCGGCAAACTCCTCATCATAAAAACCCAATTTATCATAGTGGTACGATGTTAAAATCTCAGTCCACATCACCTGATCGGCAGCTTGTTTAAAGGGAGGAAGTATCTTCATGATAGTTTCCAAATCCACACCTTTAGTTTCTGGAATTGGGTGGTAGGCTGCATAGGGCATATTGGGTACAAAAGCCATATATTCGTACTGAGAAAAATTCAAAGCAGAGTGTAGAGGAGCGCAAGTGAATACTACCACACTGATGATTTCAATCAGTTGTTCTAGAGTCTCAATCTTGGCTGGCATTCCCTTGACTCTACCACCATCTTGAGCTACTAATTCTCTAGCCCAATTTTGCAACTCATAGTCGTCACTGATATCCTGTGAGGTTTGGTAATAGAGTTGCAAGTATTCAGCCACAAACTTTTCGACGGCATTCCAAATTAATATGCCATCATCCCGGAAAGGAAAGTGCGGTAAAATTTCTGGGTCATCCGTTTGGCGACTTTTTATTAACCGAGGGAAAGTAAATTTTTCCACACTCCATTCTTCATAAACCTTCGCTACAAATCCAAGAGACTCCGCCAATGAACCTGCCATAAACTCATCAACCGGGCCTCCAGGTTGTAAAAACTGAGTGCGTCCCAAATCGTTATCAAATAGCATGAAACGGAAGTGGGGTTTTAACAGTAAGGCAATGGGATGATTTTCTGCTAGTTGCCGCGCAGTGACAATCGCAAACGGAGCCATAACTGCATGAGTATAGGCGAAATGACTACCCAATTCTTGATGGTTGCCATCAGCAATTTGAACGCAGGTTTTTGCCAAAAACCAATCTAAATGGGGGTCATCTGGTGTATAAATCACGCTTTTTGCACCAGAGTCATGATTAATCTGAATCGCAACAGGTACTAGAGAACCACCATTAGGACTATCATTACTTTGCCAGTAAAATAAAGCTTGTGGCTTGGGAAGGTACTTTTTAACATTCTCGTAGACACCACCTTTAATATCAGATAACAAAGGATAATCTAAGAAATACAGCTTGCCTTCCTTAAGTGCCTTTTCCAAAGTAAATTCTGTACCTGCTACCTTCTGAAAATGTGCATCTGTGACAGCAAAATTCTCAGGTAATACATCAATTTTTTGGATAGCTAATGGGTTCGCTCCAGAGAGTCGTTGTTCTGCAAAACAAGAGTCGGTTTTGTAATTTTTTATAACATCGGGTTTTGGTAGGAGTGACAAAAGTTCTTCATATTCTTCCAATTCATCTAGTGGGTCTAAGAAGTTTCTCGCTTTAGCAGCTAGCATATTTGGCGCAAGAGTTGCCATACTTGCCAAACGTTTAGCAGTATATTCCGCCGAGAATATTTCCTTATGAGGAACTTTATCAATGACTGGTAGAGGAGCTAGATAATCGTAATTAAATTTGTACTCTTCTCGATTTTTATCTAGCCAATTGATTCGGACATTAACATCAGGGTCTTTTTGTGGTAAATATGGTTTCACGATGATCTCCAATTCGCTTTTTGAGCGGTTGCTAGTAAATGATTAACGTCAGGATTTAGCAAACAAACTTCATTACAGAGTTTTCAGATACTCAATCAAAGCTTTTTTATTCTCATCAGATAAATCAGTGCCATAAATATGTCCCTGATTTGAATTAGCAGTTACCTTGGTATCGTATTTAAAACCTATAGCTTTGGCTTCATCTCCCTCAGTAATAAAACCAACTTTTTTCGGATCGTAGACATCATATCCCCGATAGAAAACTTGAGGACGATTCTCTGGTTTCTCGAACAAATCTTGTAAAGATGGGACTGAACCATTATGTAAATATGGCGCTCTTAACCATAATCCATCTAGGGAAACAGATACATACCCATTGGTTTTACGTAAGTTTTTGAAGTCCCAAGGATAGCCATCACCAAAATGATTGTAAGTATCCGCTCCTTCTTGCGTCCACATATCTAACCGATGGCGGTCAGTTCCCACTTCTTCCACAGGGATAACAGTACCCGTTCTTTCCCCACCAAAAGCGTGACAAGATGCACAAGTATTAGCAAAAATTTGACTTCCTTTTGCAGCCACTTGCTCATCAATAGCAAATGGATATTTAGGAGGTGGTAGTTCTTGAATAAAATCTTCTACTCGTTGTAAATCGGCTACAGGAAGTGATTTTTTGGTAGCACCATCACCAATTGCTCCAGTTTGAACAGTTTCTGTTAGTGAAGTTTCTAAGCCATCCCAATGGAGTGCAAACCCTTTGTGCATCTTTTGATTCCAAAGAGGCATCATATCAGAGTTGCCAATAGTGTTATCTTTAGGCAACTTTAAAGTATTGAATTTAACTGGATTAAAAGGATCGATTCGACCAGGCCCCCAGTTAGGACGGGAATCTGTCCAACTATAGTCTTCTTTCTGTTGCAGCAGTGCTTTCTTAGTTTGAGGAATTAGCAGATAGCGATAAAGTAAATTTTCTAACCAGGAAAGGTTGTAATTATATTTGATTTCGTCAAGGATATAATCTGCTGTAAATCTGGGATCGCCAGCAGTTGCACTCAAAAATCGTAAATAGCCTTGTGAATCAAATTTATTAGCAGGAGCCGCAGCCACAATTGTGGGTTTATCTTTCTCTGTTTTTCTATAGGTGGCAGTATGGCAAACAGCGCAAGTTATACCAACGCGAGGGAAACCAATGGTTTTTTTCGTAAACCCAACTGGCATTTCTTTACCCTCTTCCCAAGTGATTCCCAAGGAAGTATAACCACCTGGCCCTGGTAATTTATCAGGGAATATTCGTGGTAGTACCAGCCAAATCCAATAGGGAACACCTTGCGCTTCTTCTGTGCCAATAGAACCATATTTAAAGTGTTCTTCAGACGATTCATAATATGTGGGAACCTCTCGAAAAAGGTTGTACCATCCCACATACCCAACTACACCAGCTAAAAGAACCACAATTAAAACGATGCTTGTGATTACCCTACCTATTTTATTTTTGAGTATTGTCATGGCACTCTTTTGCTCCTTTGCAGAAGAATCTGTTTGTAGTGCAGGAATATACCTACACTAGACTAGGGATAAAATTAGAATAATTGCTTCACTGAAATTGCAGCGATTGCATTTTGCTACGCATTGCTAGGGTCAGAAGAATTAGTTCCGCTAATCCGAAAAACAGGTCTACAAAGGCAATGGATAAAAATCCTTTATCTTGCCCAAAGAAAAGTACTGCACAAATGAAAAATGTTGAGCCAAAAGCTCTTGAAGGAAATATTGATATCCAGGCAGTTGCCTGATATCGGTACGGGTCAAGTGCCCCAGGAATATAAAATGCACTAATAATAAACAACAGCATTCCCGCAGCACGAACCCAGATAATTGGCTCTGGTATATGCATTTTAAGGAACGTCAGCATTAATTCTGGAAAAAAGCAAGAAGGAATGACAAAAAGCATATTAACAATAATGCCAAGCCAAGTAACGCGACTAAACCATTTAGCGTAATTATTCATTTTTCTCTCCTTTTAAAGTTTTTTCATGTACTCAACTAGGGCATTTTTATCTTCTGTAGGAAGATCGGTTCCATATAAATGACCACTGTTACTATTTCCAGGCTTTGTGGTATCGAACTTAAAGTATTGCTTACCGTTTTCTACACCGACATCAGATACAAAACCAACTTTTGCTCTATCAATCACATCGTAGCCACGATAGAATTCTTTAGGTCTATTTTCTGGTGTTTCTAGTAAATCCCGTAAGGTGGGGACTGAGCCATTGTGCAGATAAGGGCCGCGTAACCAAACACCATCAAGGGGCATATTTGCATAGCCATTAGTCTTACGGAAATTCTTAAAGCGCCAGGGATACCCTGTATACAGAGTATTTTGGTTAGACATCGTTTTGTAGGTATATGAGTCAAGACGATGAGGGTCTGTACCAATTTCTTGAATTGGGACAACTTTGCCTGTATATGCACCACCAAAAGCATGACAACTAGCACAATTACTTTCAAAAAGCTGTTCTCCCTTCGCTGCTATAGTTTCGTTAACTTCGTAGGGATATTTTGGTGGTGGTAGTTCCCAAAGCCAATCAGCAACTCTCTGAATTCGAGGCAAATCAATCGTTGTGGGTGTGACTCCAGCGCCTAAAGCTGCACTCTTATTTCGTTCATCAACGGAAGTGTTATTACCATCCCAATGTAACTGCAATCCCTCGCGGGGTTTTTGGTTCCAAACGGAGGGGAAATCAGAAGTACCAATCAGTTCATCCTCACGCAACTTATCCATTGGGAAATGGAATTGAATTGCTTTATAAGGATTAAAAGTATCTACTCTTCCTGGGCCCCAATCTGGCTGTTTTTCAACAAACTTAAGTCGAGATGCCTGATTAATTAGTGCGTCTCTAGTTTGAGGAATTGCAATGAAGCGATAAAGTAATTTTTCAATGGGATTAATACCACCACTGATTTTTTCAATTTCTGGCAACATCCGGTTAGCAGTAAAGCGCTCATCTACACCAACTGCTGACAAGAATTTGATATATCCCTGCAAATTAACTACATTAGCAGGCATTGCCGTGATGACTTGATGTTCGCTATTGGGAGTATTTCGCAGCGTTCCTGTATGACATACAGCACAATTCAAGCTAACTCTATCGATAAAGACTCGCCTTTGCGAAAAACCTATAGGTAAATCTTTCTCAGGTTCTTTGATAAATCCCAAAGAAGTATAACCTTTTCCAGGTAATTTATCTGGGAATAATTCTGGTAAAACTTTCCAAATCCAGTAAGGGATGCCATTGACTGGTTCGCTGCCGATTGAACCATATTTAAAGTGGTTTTCAATATCAGCATAATCCACTGGGGAGTTAGACAAAACAGGCCAAAGGAAAAATACTGCTACTGCTACAATACCTACAATCACAACCCAAATCCGCTGGAATATTCCCTTGATTGAGGTTGGAAGTAGAGTAGGGTTTGTTTGTTCAGTCATGAAACACTCCCCATTTTGTCGAGATTATTTGTAAGCGAAATTGTCGATGCGATCCGCATCGCTTTTTTATCTAGATAAATTTGCAAACTGAGTTTCATGAAAGACTGACATTACTTCTTCCATCATCTCTTCATAGCTATTGAAGCGATCCTGCTCGTAACAACCCAAGGGATTTTCAATTACATTCAGCAGACATTTATTGCAATAAGTACACGGTTTATCTGCCAGGTCTTTACCTGCTTTAAAAGATTTAGCTAGGTCATTATTAGCAATTAGGGTACGAGCCATTGTCACCCCATCGCAATAATGATCATTTATTGCCTGACGAATATAAGAAGCTTGCTGTAAACCACCTGTACATAATACAGGAATATTAACGTGCTTTTTAATTTCTCTGGAATCTAGTAAGTTTCTGCCTTGGTTCTCTATTAGTAGCTGTTTGATTTTCGGGTCTTTTACATCATCACCACTAAATGCTTGAGAAGGCAATTGCTTTTTCACGCGATTCCATAAAAAATTGAAAATTGGATGCAAAAATGCTTTGCGAAATAAAATGTAGTTGCGTGTGGTTTCGACACCACTTGACAACATGGCATCATAAGTTCTAGTAATGACATCAAAATTAAAATCACCAATGGGATTAAGTGGGTGAGGAAATAAGCTACCAGTTGACACATGCACAGCATCAGCCCCAGCTTCTTCTGCCCATTGACAAACTTGGATAGAATCTTCTATGGTATTACCTGGTTTTTCCCAAAAGGTGACGGCGTTGTTATAGTCAACGGCACTAATTTTAAATTGCAGATGAAAGTCGTTGCCTACTTCTTTGCGGATTGCTCTAATTACATCTAGCAAAAACCGCGCTCGATTCTCTAATGAACCACCATATTCATCTTGACGGTCGTTAATTCCAGAACTGAGAAATTGATTAAAAAGATACCCATTAGCACTGTGCAATTCCACTCCGTCTAAACCTGCTTCACGGGCACGTCTAGCACCATCGGCGAAGTATTGGATTGTTTCTTTAATCTCTTTTTGTGTCATCGCTTGACACAAAAAGCCGTGGAATGGCTCAGTTTGGCTAGTGGAACTTAAGGCTTTTTTTCCTAAGTTTTCTACACCACCAATATCTTGCTGTCGCCCCGAATGACTTAATTGCAAAATAAATTTACAGTCATATTCGTGGACTCTTTCTCCTACTTTTCGCCAAAAAGGAATGCGCTCATCACAGTTAATGGTGGCGTAATTGGGCATAATTCGTCCCCGGATGGCAACAGGGACAAAGGAACTAATAATCGCCCCTACACCACCACGGGCAAACTTTTCTTCCCAGTTGATTCGGGCTTGAGTACCTGAACCATCATAGTTATCCCATCTGCCAGAAATACTAGAGCGAAATATCCGATTTTTGACTGTGAGATTACGAAATCTCAATGGCTCAAAGATAATATCGTTTTCCATGTGTTTCTCTGTCTTTTCTCGTTTCGGCAATAAAATAAGGCGGCAAAATTTTTTGTAGCACTAACAGTCTCGCCAGAGAACTATTATTTCTAGTGTCTCTGGGAGGGCAGTTTTTTATGTCTACAAATCTACAGTGGAGATTTTCGGATGCGATCGCTAAGTATTAAGTTTTTGTTACTTAAATTTACTTAACCAGTTTCAGCATGGATATTTATCCTTATTGGTTTTTACAGTTATATAAAGACTTTTGCAATTTGTAAACCTATCGGTATTTACAGAGCAATTCTTAAAAAAAGTGAAAATTTCTGTCTTTTATTTTTCTTAAAAGGTTAAGGCAACCTTAAAAGTAGCTAAAAGGATTTGCTCACAATTTGTTACAAACCTAACCAAGTAGGTAGGAAATCGATATAACCATAGCAAATTGGTTATTGAAGACCATTGTAAATTTACAAATTTTTAAGTTTTTGATGTAGAAATGTATAAAAGTTTATTAATGACGTTTTGCAAATTTGTGTAGTAACTTCATATATAACGAACCTCAGTAAGGTACATTAATCATCAAAATCTCCTCAGACTAAATCTGGAAAATGGGAAATTACTGATGAAGCATTAATGTACCTCTGCAAATGTGAGGTGCAACGGAAAAGGTTTAGGTGTTACAACCAGAGAGTTTTATGAAAAAGACAAGTCTAATTTTTAAGGGCTGTCTGCTCCTCCTATTCGTGACTGTGTTTATAATCTGCGGCTTTTATGGAACGCCTACAGCTCTAGCTGATGAGTATAGTGAAATACCTACATCCATAAGTACCAAGTATTCAGATACGGGTGTATCTGAATACCCTGATAACTGCGAAGGTATCGGTTATCTCCCAGAGTACACAAAGGAGAATTTGACAGATGCCGAGAAACGGGGTCGTTGCACTTGGTACTTATGGACTGGCGGTAATTCTAAGTACTATCGCGATTTAGCCAAGCGAACGCGTGGTGGTGTTGACTTGTTAAAGCTGATTGACTCGCGCGTGCATAACGAGCGATTGCAACGTTATGGCGCAATTAACGATCCTGGATGTGAAAAAGCAACAGCCCCAGATAAATACGGATTGTGGCTAGATGAGTGTAAAGATCCGCTCTCAACTGGTGTTATTGGGTTGCGTAAGTTCCAAAACCCCAACTTCGACTCGACAAAATGGAACCCTGTTGAATATGCCAAAACTTCACAAATTGAGCCTCCATACGTAATTGGTCAGTCCTGCGCCATTTGTCACGTAGCGTTAGATCCCCTCAATCCACCCAAAGACAAAGAACATCCAAGATGGGAAAACCTGGTACCAGCATTGGGTAATCAGTACATCAAAGAAAACAAATTATTTGGAAGCAGCGTTGCGGATAATAGTTTTATTAAGCAAGTACTTGACTCTCAAAAACCTGGTACTTCTGATACTTCTCGGATTGCCACCGATCACATCAATAATCCGAATGCGATCAATGCCATTTTTAATTTAGGCGATCGCCCCAAATATCCAGAGGTGATGAACGATGGTTCAACCAAAGATGTTAATCATATTCTCAAGGATGGTGCAGACTCTACAGGAGTGGCAAATGCCTCACTACGCGTCTACGTCAACATTGGGATGTGCGGCGATTACTGGACAAGTCTTCATGAGCCTTTATTAGGCAGAACTCCCCAAAAACCTTTTGATATCGAAAAGGCACGGAAAGAGTGCGAAGGCTGGAGACAGACAGAAGCACGTATGGCTGATGCCGAAGCATTCTTAAAAACCATCCAGCCGATGCACCTGAAAGATGCACCAGATGGTGAAAAGTTCTTGACTAAAGATGAAGAAGTTCTCAAACGTGGGAAGCTGGTTTTTGCCAGCACTTGTGCTAGTTGCCATTCCAGCAAAAAGCCACCTGCTGCGATCGCTGCTGACCCCGAACAGGCTCAAAAATGGTACGAAGAGTCTGTACTCAGTAGTAATTTCCTCGACCACAACTTCTTGTCTGATGACCAGCGTTACCCGGTTACTTTAATTGGGACTAATGCAGCGCGATCGCTAGGGACAAATGCCAGTAAAGGGCATATTTGGGATCAGTTCTCGTCGAAGACGTTCAAAGAACTGCTATCACCAGGGACTTTGACGCTGTACAACCCCTTCGATCAGAAAAAACCCATCGAATTTAAGATACCTGATGGCGGTTTGGGATATTACCGTACACCCTCACTAGTGAGCATTTGGGCAACAGCACCACTTCTGCACAACAACACACTAGGACTTTACAACGAAGATCCTTCAGTAAAAGGACGTGTAGAAGCCTATACGGATGCGATGGAAAAGCTGCTGTGGCCTGAAAAGCGTGAGGGAATTATCAGCAGGACATCTCAAGATACTAAATTAGAGCTTCCCCCAGGAGATCCGAATCCGAGATTTAAACTTCCTGTTCCTAAAGGTACACCTGTGAATTTGCTGGCAAGCATCAATATGAGAGAGGCGATTACATCTCTCAATCTCGGCAGCCTTTTCCAAGATTTGAAACCGGAGGGTGGAATTAAAGGTAAGTTGGCACGTGTACTTTTAAGAGCCAACAAATCTCCTGACTTTGTAGAAGATGAGGGTCATTATTTTGGCTCAAATCTCCCAGATGAAGACAAGAAAGCTTTGATTGAGTTCGTGAAAACTTTCTAAGTACAGCTCCTGTGTAATATCGTGGTGTTTTAAACGCAGAGAATTCGCTACGAATTAATAAAATGTTTGTACTAAGATAACTTGTCTTGATATTCTGCACTCGTTTCCAGGTTAAATCTGGGAACGAGAAAAATATTGATTAAATAGCAAGGATATATATGCCGTATTTACCAATCGTCTTCGTTCGTGGATATGCAGGTACACAAAAAGACGTTGAGCAAACAGTCAACGATCCATTTTATGGATTCAATAGTGGTTCAACTCATATTCGAGTAGATGAGAAGGAAAATCCTCAGAAGTTTTTTTTCGAGAGTCCATTGCTGCGGCTAATGACCGATCATGGTTATCAACCGATTGTTGACAATCAGAATGTGAGCAATCAAATTAAAAGATTGTCCGATCGACTTCATCAAACTATTTGGATCTATCGATTTTATGATATATCTACACCTAGCTTTGGCTCATCAAGTGTAGTCCGACAAGAGATGGAGGAGATAGCGAAGGGTTTAAGAGACTTGATCCAGAATGTCAAAAAAACGACGGGTGCTGATAAAATTTATCTGGTCGCCCACTCAATGGGAGGTCTTGTTTGTCGCAGCTTGATTGAAAAGATTTATCCAGAACAAGGCGAGCAAGCTGCCGATAGCATTGATAAATTCTTTACCTACGCTACACCTCATGGCGGTATTTATTTTGAGGTTGGGGGTGGCTTAATTGAAAATCTCAGGGACAGGTTTCAATTGAATAATTCTGATGACTTTGGCCCTCAACGGATGTACCAGTATTTAACACCTAATATTAAGCCAACGGCTGAGTTACCCGATAACTTTCAGCTACAACAATTACAAAGTATAGATAATGCATTTTCGCCAAGCCGCGTTTTTTCTCTAATCGGCACGAATGCACATGATTATGAAGAAGCTTTTGGTCTTTCACGCAATCTTGTTGGAGTGAAAAGTGATGGTCTAGTTCAGATTGATAAAGCTTATATCCTGGGATCTCATCGTGCTTATGTTCATCGCTCTCATGGTGGCCCTTATGGCATATTGAACTCTGAAGAAGGTTATCAAAACCTGCAACGATTTTTGTTTGGTGATATCCAGGTAAAACTCTCTCTGAGCAATGTTGAGTTAAAAGACCTGGACAAGAACTTTTATCAACTGGAAACTAGAGTGGCTTTGCGTGGTCTTCCTATTCCAATATATGAGCAAGCGATCAATCATTATTGCCCAATTACACAAGAGTTAACCCGAACAGATAAACCGATTCCGCTATTCACAGCTTTCTTAATCCCAAGAAACTCAGTCAATGATGATAATACCTGTAGATATGCTCTGCGTTTAGCACTGCATTCGTTCACAAAACAAGAGACGAATTGGTTACGCGACCATCATCTCGACCAAGTACCTTTGTGGTCTGACTATCTAATTACTGATGTTGCCGAATCAAATAGCACTTATGAGGCTAAATACAGTTGGAATTCTGAAGAAAAAGAGCCAGTAACAAAATTAAATCCAACTTCAGAATCTAGTTCAGATGTATATGTTGCGTATGTTTCTTTACCTGAACGCGGTCAAAAAGTCTTAGGAAAAAATGCAGCAGTTCGCTTGGAAATTTCCCAATGGCAATGAAGGAGGCAGGGGAGGCAGGGGAGCAGGGGAGTAGGGAGCAGGGAGCAGGGAGTAGGGGCAGGGGCAGGGAGCAGGGGAGAATAATAAATAACAAATGACAAATGACAAATAACAAATGACAAATAACAAATAACAAATAACAAAAGGAAAAATTATGCAGACTAATCGCAAACAAACGGCTCTTATTACTGGTGCATCTGGCGGCATTGGTTATGAATTTGTGAAATTATTTGCTCAGGATGGTTACAATCTTGTGTTGGTAGCTAGAAGCCTGGAAAAGCTGAATAAAATTGCCGATGAATTTAAAAATAAATTTGGCATTGATGTCAAAGTTATTTCCAAGGATTTATCTAACCCATCAGCCCCAGAAGAAATTTTTACGGAGCTAGAACAAGCATCGATTAATGTTGATGTGCTGGTGAACAATGCTGGATTTGCTACCTACGGATTATTTAACGAAATTGACCTGAATGCTGAAATGCAATTGCTACAGGTTAATGTTTTATGTCTGACACATTTAACCAAGTTATTTCTCAAAGGTATGGTTAAACGGGGGTCTGGAAAAATATTAAACCTGGCTTCCACTGCTGCTTTTCAACCAGGGCCGCTGATGGCAGTATACTACGCTAGTAAAGCTTATGTATTATCATTTTCAGAAGCGATCGCAAATGAATTAGAAGGTACAGGTGTCTCGGTGACGACGCTTTGTCCAGGCCCTACCGAATCTGGTTTTCAACAAAGAGCTGCAATGGAAGACTCAAAGTTGGTAAGCGGTCAAAAAATTATGACTGCGGAAACAGTAGCCGAAATCGGCTATCGCGGTCTATTTGAAAACAAAACTGTTGTCGTTCCTGGAATTAAAAATAAGCTACTCGCTGAATCTGTAAGATTTACTCCCAGAAAGCTAGTGACTAAACTAGTTAGAAATATGCAGGAAAGCAAGTAATAAGTGGGTCGGCGTAAATAATTAAAGCAAGGGGGAAGAACAAAAGGCGAACGCGTTGCGTCTGGGTAAGGAGAGGGAAGGTAACGAAATTAGAGGGTTTTTGCTCCCCTCTCCTCTCTTCTCTTTCAGAGACGCTAACGCGAACGAGACGCTACGCGAACGTAGGAGAGGGGTTGGGGGAGAGGTCAAAATAGCACTCGTCGAACTCACGCTAAAGCAATTAAAAAACTAAAATCGGGCAAAGCTTTTAATGGTTAAATCTGTTTGATTATTTTAATGAAAAGGTATTAACTGTCGGCTGCAACACAGTTGTTGTACTGTGCCGCAGCGATGGTTGATTTAACCCCGAACCGGGAGTGAGATGGAAAACTCAGAGCCTTGTCCCAATTGAGACTGAACTTCCAGCCGACCATCATGTTTCTCGACGACAATCTGACGGGCGATCGCCAAGCCTAACCCCGTTCCTTTGCCAACCTCTTTAGTGGTAAACAAACGCTCGAAAATCTTAGATTTAACTGATTCATTCATGCCTTTACCGTTGTCAGAAATACAAATTTCAACCGCATTTTGTTCGGATAATAATGCAGTATGAATCGCGATTTGTTGGGGATGATTTTCTAACTCTTCAAAGCTTGTTTGCTGTGCTATTTCATCGAACATATCAATCGCATTAGCCAGAATGTTCATAAACACCTGGTTAAGCTGACCGGGGAAGCAATCAATTTCAGGGATATTACCGTAGTTGCGGATAACTTTAATGGCAGGTCGATTTTCATTGGCTTTGAGCCGATACTTGAGAATCAACAGCGTACTATCTAACCCTTCGTGCAAGTTGACTTTAACTTTGTGTTCTGTATCGGCACGAGAGAAGGTACGCAGGCTGGTGCTGATGCCTTTGATACGCTCGGTTGCACCTTTCATTGAGTCAATTAACTTGGGTAAATCCTCCAACATAAACTCTAGGTCAAGTTCTTGGGACAATTCGGCCACCGCACCCGTAGGTGGCTGGTGCTGCTGATAGATGTGTAAATACTCACACAGGTCGAGTACATAATCTTTGGCATTGTTAATACTGCCGTTGAGGAAGCCGACTGGGTTATTAATTTCGTGAGCCACTCCTGCCACCAAGTTACCTAAAGCCGCCATTTTTTCGCTTTGCACAATCTGAAGCTGAGATTCTTGGAGCTGTTGAGTATATGCTTGGGCTTGCTGATAGAGACGAGCATTCTCCAGTGAAATCGCAGCTTGGGCGCACAGCAGATTCAGCACCTCAACGCGATCGCGGGTAAAGGCTCCTGTTGCTAGGTTATTTTCTAGATAGACTATGCCCAGCAACTTGCCCTGTTGCAGAATTGGGCTGCACAGCAGACTCTTGGGCTGTTGGTTTTGGATATACGCATCGCCGAGCAATAGCGGCTCTTGCGCGGCATTACTAATCACAGCAGGCTGCAAGCTGCGTTTGACTTTTGTTACTAGAGCGATCGGCACTATACCACTATCGACAAGCGACTGGGTTGGATGCAGAATCTCCGTTTCGATTTTGCCTGACTCCGTTAGTTCTGCCCTAGCCTGAACTGTGAGATTTTGCCCCTCACTCAACATCAAAGCGCACTGCGTCGCACCAGAGGTTTGCATTACTGTCAGCAAGAGAGTAGCAATTAACGGCTCAAGCTCGATTTCACTCGAAAGAGTTTGCGACGCTTTGAGGATGGCAACCAAATCCAACGAATTGGAAAGACTGGTGGAGGAAGTGCTAGTCGAGGTGACAGTTGCAGTGGAAAATAAGGTTTCGTCAATAGAAAGTGGTGTCTGCGCCCCTTGGAGGATGGGAGCTAGCAGTTGGGGATAACGAGTTTCCAAGTCAGCGAGTTTGGCTTTCGCCCCCCAGCGAGCATAGCCATAGTAGGCGTCAATCAAGTAAGCTTGGGCGATGCGCTCTTTGTTCCAATCCAGATAGAATTTTGCCGCCAGTTCATTGCCAAGGGCTGCTTCCTGAGAATAGCCATTGCTTTTGGCCCCCGCGATCGCCAAATCGTAAAATTCTATAGCTTCGGTTTTGCGATCGAGAACGCGATATTTTTCCGCTTCAACTAAATGATATTTGTGCAAGTAATTCATCGGGCCATAATCTGCCCAATCTTTTAACTTGGCTTGATTTTCTTCTATTCGCTGCCATCGCGGTTCTGACGGGGAAATTGATTCACCAGGATTAGCCAGCAAGGTCAGAGAATCATAGAAATAAAAGATTGGTTCAACGATACTTCCCATCCCGCCAGCTAAATAGTGTCGCGTTTGAGCGGCATCGTGTTGGGCTTTGGCAAAGTCTTGCAGCCAGTAATTTAAGGTGAAGCGATAAAGGTAAAAGAAAGATAGTCGGTAAAAATCGACTTTAGCTTCATCCAAAACTTTCTGTTCGTAGGCATCCTGGCGTAAGGGAATCTCTTGTTCTGACTGACCTAAGAGAATTTGCGCTGCTTGCCAGTAAGCCAAAACACAGTTTGCTGCCGTGACTTGGTGGAGGTCGGACAACTGCTGGTAATAGGCACGAATTTGGGGTTCGAGTTCAGCCAGGGGTTGACCGTACCAATACGCATTGAAGCAGTACAACTGAGCATCGTAGCCCATAAATTCTAAATTGCCAGTTTCCAACCCGGCTTGATATCCATCTAGTAGAATGGGTAGCGTGTCTTGCAGATGGATTGTCCAAGAACCCACATAAGCCCCCATTAACATAGCAGTTGCGGCTCGAATGTTTTTGGCATCGGGTTCTAAGGCGAGTTGGTATCCTAATTGCCCAAACTGAGGCACTTTTGACATGTCGCTCCACAGCATCCTCAGTTGGAAGGCGTAACCTACGTAGCAAAACGCCGAAACCGGACTGTTGCCAAATTGAATCGATAATTTGACCTGGAGCGCCACGACCAGGAAATAAAGCTTTGTGCCGGACATGTAACAAACTGGTGTCAGCCGCGCCGCATTTTGCATAATTGCTAATTGCTGCGGATCGGTCATTTTCGGCAAATGAATGAATGACTCAATGGCGCGACCCTCAATTAAAGCATCAATTTCTTGCTTCAGGAGGCGAATATCATCTAGGGTTGTTTCGTCTGGTAGGTTTACACCCAACATCCGGAAGACTGATTGACCGATCGCGATCGCCTCGACAAATTGATTGCGGGCGACCAATGCCTGAATTCTGACTTGATAAACTGGCACTCGTTCTAGAGGCGTTTTTGCACGATCGATTACCGCTTCAATCCACTCCTCCATCTGTTCAAAAGCACCAGCTAAAAAAGCGACCTCGGCAGCTAAGTCATGCAGGGATAGAGTTATTTCGTACTCCCGTTGCCAAGCATCTCCTCCGAGCAGTTGCAGCCCGACTGTGGCATATTCACGGGCGGCATGATAGGCGGTTGCGGCTCTGGCTTTGCGGCAAGCCGTGAGGTTGAGTTGGGCGAGTTCGTCCCGTTGCTGTTGTTTTCCAATCAGCGTGGTTCCATAGTTCAACTGATTGACGATTTCAAAAATGCGCTCTTCTCTAGCGGCTGGGGAAACTTGTTGCAGTAGAAGTTGTCCGATTTGGTAATGAGTCGTCTGTTTTTGCTCGTCAGGGATGAGGGAATAAGCAGCTTGCTGGACGCGATCGTGGAGAAAGCGATAGGAACAGTTAAAGGTTAATGGCTGCTGGACTTCTGCTACCTGAAGTTCTGATAGTTGGTAGAACTTATAGACATCGCTGATGGGCAAAATCACGCCTTCTTGCAAGGCTTTCCAGAGGTCGAGCGCGGTATCTTCGGGCGATCGCTCATTAACAATCGCCAGGGTAGACAAATCGAACTGAGCGCCAATGCAAGCCGCCAGTTTCAAAGCAGTCTGGGTGGCACTCGGTAATTTTTGTAACTGAAGTGCCATGAACTCGACGACATCATCGGTGAGCGTGAGTAACTTCACGGTTGCTAAGTCACATTGCCAATGTCCTGTCTGGAAATCAAAGGAAATATAGCCATCCTCATGCAGTGCTTTGAGAAATTGGGTGAGAAAGAAAGGATTCCCCTTGGTTTTTTGATAGACCAACTCCGAAAGCGGTTGAGCCAGTTCCACAGAACAACTTAGCGTATCTGCGGTTAACTGATTCACATGGATTTGGCTCAGGGGTTGTAGAGTGAGGGTATGGATAAAGGTTTGGGCTTTTTTGACCTCATCGAGCATCAGCATCAAGGGATGAGTCGGGAACACTTCGTTATCTCGATAAGCTCCGATGACGAACAGATAACCGCGATCGCGTTCTGTCAGCAGTAGCTTCAGCAAGTTTAGCGAAGCTGAATCAGCCCATTGCAAGTCATCTAAAAAAATGACCAGTGGATGCTCCCTTGTGGTGAACACCGTGATGAACTTCTGGAACAGCAGATTGAAACGATTCTGAGCCGTACTACCGGAGAGTTCTGGTACTGGGGGTTGTTGGCCGATGACCTGTTCGAGTTCCGGAATCACCTCGATGAGTACCTGGCCATTATCACCCACTGCCGCCAGGATCTTCGCTTTCCAATCAGCTAACTGTGCGTCATCACTGCTTAGAAGTTGACCCATCAGGTCGCGGAAGGCTTGTATAAAGGCACTAAATGGCAGATTGCGGTTGAACTGATCGTATTTACCTTTGATGAAATAGCCATACCAACGTACAATCGGCTTATGCACTTCATTGACGACGGCAGTTTTGCCAATACCGGAAAAACCTGCCACCAGCATCAGTTCGGAGGCTCCGTTGGCAACTCGCCCAAAAGCATCGAGCAAGCTTTGAACTTCTTGTTCTCGTCCGTAGAGTTTTTCGGGAATCAAAAAGCGATCGCTAATATCCCGTTGCCCTAAATCAAACCAGGCGAGTTTGCCCGCAACATGATATTCTTCCTGGCATCGCAACAGATCGTGCTTGAGACCGAGGGCGCTTTGATAGCGGTCTTCTGCATTCTTGGCCATCAGCTTGCAAATAATTTCACCGAGTATGATGGGCAGATCGGGATTGCGATCGCAGATAGAAGGTGGTTGTTTCGCTATATGGGCATGAACCATTTCCATTGGTTCGTCTACTGGAAATGGTAACTGTCCCGCGAGCAGTTCAAAAAAGGTAACTCCTAAAGAATAGAAATCGCTGCGATAGTCAATCCCCCGGTTCATCCGCCCGGTTTGTTCTGGTGAGATATAAGCTAGAGTGCCTTCGAGAACGTTGGGATTTTGAATCTCTTGGGTTTCACGGGGTAATAGGGAGGCAATACTAAAGTCAATCAGCTTAATCTCCCCCGTTTCTGGTTGAATCAGAATATTAGCTGGTTTAATGTCTTTGTGGATAATCCGTTGCTGATATAGCTGGTGGAGGATATCTACAATTTGCAGGGCAATTGGCCAGAATTGTTCGACACTCAAAGGGGCAACCTGAATGTAATCGCGTAGGGAGATGCCACCGATGTCTTTCATTACCAAAGCATAGCCATTTTGGTATGGTTCTAGACTCAGCGGTTGGACAATGCCTGGGATGTCGAGATTTTTTGCGATTGCATACTGATTGCGAAACTGCACCAATTCGCTGAAGCTGGGATAGTCGTGTCGCAGTAGTTTAATAATGACTGGTTTTCGATCTAATTCCCTAAGAGCGCGATGTACTAGGGTATTGGAACTCGAATAAATTAGCTCGTTTATGCGATAACCAGCGATCGTCAACATAAATCTTATTTTTATTTACAAATCTTTTTTTATGTATATAGATCGTTCCCGCTTTGAGATTATCTTTAACTTTTAGAGACAAAAGTTAATAATTATGGTCAAATTTGCGATCGCTTGCTCTAAAATTACTAGCTCAAAATGTCATTAATTAACTATAAAAAACTAAAACAACTTATACCAATTCTCTAAAATCGGGCAAAAAATATTCGCTCCAAAACTTAATGCATATATGACGCATATTATTCAAACAATTCAACATAAAATGCTTGGAAAACAAGTTTACATTTTAATTAACTCCGACAACATCTGTTCAAAAATATCTTCTAAGAATTCTGAATCCGAAGGATGGATACAGAGAAACTGGATCAGCAAGAAATTATTGGGTAGTTAGCTTTTGTTGTATATGTTTTTATATACTTTTTACTCTCAAACAATTAGTTTTTTAGTATTAACAGATAATAATTAAAATTGAGATAAATTAGTTCAGGGTAGTGAAGGGTTATTGATTTCTTTTATCGATCGTTTTCTAAATTTTTACAATTATCCATAACATTTTGATATCTTTTTTAGTTTTTATTAGACTTCTTGGCATTTGTCGGGATAAGGGGCGAGGGGAAGGGGAAAAGGTTCTGTATTGTCCCTTTCCCCTTTAACATGAGTCTTTTTTCCCCAAGAGTGCAAAAAGCACTTTTGCCGAGAGGTCTATTAGCAATTAAGCCTCCCTGCTTTTTCACTAATCTCCCTGTGGATGCTCATCCCACAAGGTTGTCAGTTCCCGTAAACTTTGATGATTGCCATTGCCCAAAATCAGATGATCTAGTACTGGAATGCCTAAAAGCTGCGCCCCTGCCAATAACTGACGCGTCAATTCTATATCTTCCTGGCTGGGTTCAAGGTTCCCAGAAGGATGGTTGTGGGCAACTATTACCCGCGTTGCGCCTTGACGAATAACTTCTCGAAAAATATCACGGGGAGAGGCTAGGGTTTCGGTTGCCGTGCCAATGGTAATTACTTGCGTACCCAACAAGCGATTCTTGACATCTAATAACACCACTGCAAAACGTTCTTGTACTTGCCACATTAAATCTTGGCTGAGGGTAGCAGCAGCAGCGAGTGGGCTATCAATTAATGTGCCATCGTTAGGGCGAGATTGAAAGGCACGTTTACCCAATTCAATTGCTGCTAAAATGCTTGTCGCCTTCGCCGGGCCAACACCAGAAATTTGCATCAATTCAGCAGGGCTAACTTCTCGCAGAACTACCAAAGGATCGCGTTGGTGTTTGGCTAATTCGCTCAAGATATATTGTCCCAAACCCACAGCCGATAGTTTTCCTGGGCCTTGACCAGTGCCTAGAAGAATTGCGATTAACTCGGCTGTGGCTAAAATTTTTGCACCATGCGTCATTAATCGCTCACGCGGACGCTCATTTGTAGGTAGGTCGGCAATTCTGAGGCAATAGGTCATATTAAACTAAGAAAATAGCACCACACATAGAACTATCCTTAGTTATCCCTCGTTTGCTCTCAAAATCATCTTTATTTGAGAAAATCTTTAACCTTGGTAAGTTTGTATGGGTAATTTCATTTGCAACTTTTAAAGGGAACACTAAAAAAAGATGATTTAGAACGATGCCTACGGCGGGAAACTACGCTATGTTCGATGATTTATTCAACAATCTCAAAGGTTTTATTGACTCTAAAATTCAAGAAGTCGGTAACGATCTGCAAAAACGCTTCGGCATTCCCGAACCCGCAGAGCCATTTGTGCTGATTCGTCGATTCACACCTGCCGATTCCACGGTGACAAAGGGATGTATTGCAATTGTCCAAGAAAGCTGGCAAATTGAAGCTTATGACGATAATAATCAGAGCTTTTTTAGGAATATTACAGATCCTTTGCGAAATGTGATCTTGTTTGAACTTGCAGAACCCGATGTCCAAGAATGTGTTTTTGCTTGTCAATTTAACGCGAAAGCGCTAAACACAGAAAAACCAATTAAAGTTAGCTTAGGTTGGCGGAGAACGGGACAATGGGGCATAATGACGAGATTATGGCCAACAGAAGTTTTACTAACGGAAGATTTTCAGCCTTACGAAGCGCGTGCCCATTTTAAAAAAGAAGCAGATGTTGCCACAGTTCAAATCAGTGTGCAATTTGAGAGTAGTGGCATTCTTCAAATTAAAGATATTGAATTGTTGCAAGCGCCCGTCAAATAACAATCATGAGCAATACCTAAAATTTTAGTAATTAGTAAACTACGCTATGTTCGACGAGCTATTCAACAATCTGACAAGTTTTATTCTCTCTAAAGCTAAGGAAACCCTTAAGGAACTAGAAAAACCCCTTGTTATTCCTGAACCCGCAGAGCCATTTGTGCTGATTCGTCGATTCACACCTGCTGATTCCACAGTAACAAAAGGAGGCATTGCAATTGTTGGAGAAAGTTGGCAAATTGAAGCTTATGACGATAATAATCAGAGCTTTTTTAGGAATAGTACAGATCCTTTGCGAAAAGTCATCTTGTTTGAAGTTGCAGAACCCAATGTCCAAGAGTGTGTTCTTGCTTGTCACTTTAATGCGAAAGCGTTAAACACAGAAGAATCAATTGCAGTAAGTTTGGGTGTAGCTAGACCACCAGAATCAGCCGGAATGAGAGCAACTTCATGGGGTAGAGGAGTTTCAGCAACGGAAAATTTTCAGCCTTACAAAGTGCGTGCCTATTTTAAAAAAGAAGCGAATGCTGCTAAAGTTCAAATAGGCGTGCAATTTGAGAGTAGTGGCATTCTTCAAATTAAAGATATTGAATTGCTGCAAGCCCCCGTCAAGTCACAATCATAAGCATCTGAGTTTCCAATCATAATTATATTACTTTGTCAAGATAGTTTTGAGAGTTTGTAGGAAGCATTTTAGTGCTTAGAAAATAAGGACTAAAGTCCTTACTACGAACTTGTTTACCATCAATTAAAACTTGACAGACGAATAGTGCGTAGTTTACCGCCGTAGGCATCGCAAAATTTAATAGCCCAATACTACAAGCGATCGCCAACCATTTAAACCCCTTCATTTTTACTAATTACTGATGAATTTGCGTTGCTTTGAGCATGTGGTAGGTAATAATCAACTGAGTCAAAGCCAGAGGATAACTTTGCAGTGTTTCTCCAGTTGTACCAGCAATTTTACCCAGTTCTGGATTACTTTCGCGATCGCAAATACTTCGTAAATGGGGCATATCAGAACAAATAATATGCTCTAGCTTATTCACCTGGTCTAAGGTGGCATGACCATCAACTTCTAAGACATCTACAGGCTTACTCATATCCCTGTCTAACCCTAGACGGATCGCTGAGTCAGAATTACCATAGCCAGAGTTGACAATCTGGGTAAAATCTGGGTGCGGAATTGTTGGACGTAGTACCAGACGTACATTCAGGTGTCCATTGGTTTCATCATCTTCCCCGGTGGGTGGGTAGAAACTGATTACTATATCAGACCATTGCCGCTGCGGACGGATAAACTCTGCTGAATCTGGTTCGCGCTTTTCTAATTCTGCTAGTACCTGTTCATCTGTGTAGCCGCGCTTTTGGGTATCCCGCTTGACTTTCCACTTTGTGCGCAGTTCTTCAGGGGGTGCAAGATAAACTTTCACGTCGTAGGAATCACGAGCACCACGGGTAGAATAACCGAGTAATCCCTCAATGATTACGAATTTATTGGGCTTGATATACTGCGGTGGCTCGAATGTGCCGGTTTTATGGCTGTAAACTGGCTTAAGAATTGGTTGTCCCGTGCGTAGCAGCGACAGATGTTGCTGCATAATATCTAAGTGATTGCAGTCGGGGTGAAGGGCAGTGATACCAATTTCTGCACGTTGTTGGCGATCGTAACGGTGATAATCATCTGTACAAATGAGCGTGACATTTTCTGGGCCGAGTACCTGAGCGATTCCTCGCGTTAGTGTTGTTTTACCAGCCGCGCTGTCGCCGACAATACCAAGAATTATTGGACGGCTCATCATAACCTCCCACAATAAAAACAACTTTAGTAATAAAATTACCTACAATAGTTTTTATTCTAGAAGGGTTTAAGCTAGTAACTCAAACAAACACTTGGTATGCAATATCTCTACACATACATAGAATAGACTTCTTGGCATTTGTCGGGGAAAGGGTAAAGGGGAAAGGAATAACAAAAAACCTTTAATATGCAAATATGCACCCTTTACCCACGAGAGTGCAAAAGTTACTTTTGCCAAGAGGTCTAATGTTTGGGCGATGCCTACGCCGGTAAATTACGCTTTTTGCATAATAATGACAATCTAAATGATTGTTAAAGTTATCTGTACGCATAAAAACTAGACATTTTCTGTTGAACCTACTCTTAGCCGCAGATATTCAATTTTGATACAAGCATCCATAACCACATTGAGTCCTGCATCTATAGCTTTTTGTGCTGATGGTTGATGCCAGATACCCAGTTGTGTCCATACAGTTTTAGCAGTGATGGAAATTGTTTCATCTACAATTTCTGGCAAGTACTCAGAACGACGAAATACGTTAACAATATCCACGGGTTCGGGTAATTCCTGGAGTGCAGCATAACTGGGTTGACCGTCAATTTCTTTAATTAGCGGGTTGACGGCATAAACTGTATAGCCTTTTTGTCGCAAGAATTGCGCGATTTGATAACTGGTGCGATCGCGTTTATCAGAGTGACCTACAATGGCGATGATTTTGGCTTGGGTCAACACCTCGCGCAGAGCGTTATCATCTTCTTTAAGGTTTGGCATGATTTAAAATATCCTGAGCGTAGGCGCAGCCCGCACTTCGGCAAGCTCAGTGACCATCGTAGACATCGCTTTGTTTATCATACTCAAAGGTAGGAGGCAGGAGGCAGAAGGGAATATTGTAAAATGCACTTTTAAGCTTGTAGTAAAAGGATTTTATAACTCCAGCAAGACAGCCCTCAGCAAGAACTGCCTCACCTTAATAAAGAGCTAAACTTAGTGCCATTCCATACTGAGTTGCATTTAAATATAATTTTGAATTCTAAAAAATCGTCCACGAGTATCAAAGACTCATCCACGAGTATCAAAGACTCGTCGGCGAGTATCAAAGACTCATCCACGAGTATAAAAGACTCGTCCACGAGTATAAAAGACTCATCCACGAGTATCAAAGACTCGTCGGCAAGTATAAAAGACTCATCGGCGAGTATCAAAGACTCGTCGGCGAGTATCAAAGACTCGTCGGCGAGTATCAAAGACTC
>NZ_JAVRCK010000059.1:0-53366 GCF_034530815.1 Nostoc sp. DedSLP03 | reverse complement strand
CAATTTATCTGGCTGCTTCTGTCATTTGGCTCAATTGATGACACGCCCTAGGATTCCGATTTAATTTTTGAAAACATCCTGAGACTGAAAAGCCGATTTTATCGGGATTTTATCTAAAATATTGTTCAGATATCAAATATGATTCTTATATCAGTTTAATAATTGACTCCTTGGCTATGCCAAGAAAATCCTGCTTCTACGTGATTTCCAGGATATAGCACGCAACGGCTGCAACGAAAAAACTATTAATTAATTAAGAGTAATTATGTCAGACACCATCCGGATCGCGATCGCTACCCAATCAACTCAAGACTTGTATGAGCAAATACCTGCTACTCACCTAGTTTTCATAGACCCACAGGTTGAGAACTACCAATGTCTAGTAGCAGGTGTATTGCCGAATACTTCTGTTGTAGTCTTAGATCCCGACCAGAATGGCATTGAACAAATTAGCCAAGTGCTGGCAACTCATCGGGAAATCAATACTCTACATATTGTTTCTCACGGCGCACCAGGACAAGTCTACCTGGGGAACAGTCAACTCAGCTACGAAACCCTCAACCATTATGCTTGGCAACTCATGGACTGGGCAAATGTTTTGAGTGCAGATGCACAACTACTATTGTATGGTTGCGAAGTTGGGCAAACAGAGCAAGGTAAAGCATTTGTACAGCGTCTGAGTGAATTGACAGGTGCAGTAGTAGCGGCGTCTGATAACTTAACGGGGAGTACTGCATTAGGTGGTGACTGGGAACTGGAGGTTTCTACGAGGGCAATTGTTCCTACTCTGGCGTTTCAGCCAGAAGTAATGGCAGTTTACGCTTCAGTACTAACTGCTCCAGTCTTGGGAAAAGAAATTGCAGACCAAAAAGCCACCCCAGGTATTCTCTTCAGCTTCGCTGTACCAGATGACACTTTCGCCGATCCAGATGTCGGAGATAGCCTTACCTATACTGCAACTCTGGACAACGATACGCCTTTGCCGAATGGGCTGAAGTTCGATGCTGCTACCAAGACTTTCAGTGGTACTCCTGGGAATCAGGACGTAGGTAGTCTAAACATCAAAGTTACCGCTAAGGATGTTGGTGGAGAAACAGCCAGTGATGTGTTTAAACTCACTGTTGATACTCCTCCAGTCTTGTCCAAAGCGATCGCAGACCAACAAGGCACTCAAGGTATTCTCTTCACCTTCACTGTACCAGATGACACTTTCACTGACCCAGATGGCGGAGATACCCTTACCTACACTGCAACTCTGCCCGACGATACGCCTTTGCCGACAGGGTTGAAGTTCGATGCTGCTACTAGGACTTTCAGTGGCACTCCTGAAAATCAAGACGTAGGTAGTATAAACATCAAAGTTACCGCTCAAGATTTTGCAGGAGAGCAAGCCAGTGATGTGTTTAAAATCACGATTAATAATGTCAACGATCCTCCAGTCTTAGTAAAAGAAATTGCAGACCAACAAGTTACCGAAGACACACTTTTCAACTTCACTGTCCCAGCTGACACCTTTAGCGATGTGGATATTGGAGACATCCTCACCTACACTGCAACCCTGGAAAATGATGAGCTACTACCCACTTGGTTGAACTTCAATCCTACTACCTTTACCTTCAGTGGTACTCCTGAGAATGAGGACGTAGGTAGTTTGAATATCAAAGTCACAGCTAAGGATATTGCTGGAGAGAAAGCCAGTGATGTGTTTCAACTTACGGTTGCTGACAATACTCCTCTAGTGACAATTACAGGCGATATCTTTAGTGTCAAGACTAAGCTGAACATTAAAGATGATAAAGCAAAACTCTCAGTCAAGATTAAAAACAACACCTCTAAAGAGGTGAATGAACTAAATGTATTTACTGTTGACAATGAAGAAGGTAGGATTAACGGCATAGCCCCTGGTGCAGAAGGCTATACACAAGCGGCTCTTTTGCGTTCAAAGGTGGTTTTCTCCACTCTTGCCAATTTGCCTAATGGTTTTAATCCCGCCGACCTGAAAAACATATTAGAATTCAACTCTGATACTAAATTCAGATTTTATCTAGTATCCAACAGCACTACTCAAGCTGTAGTGTCTGGAAAAACCCCCTTCTCAAGTGTGCTTTTTTCCTCAGGTACAAATAACAACATAGAAGCTCAAGGGTTTTCTCTTAATTTTCAGAATTTGGTAGTGGATATTCAGCCAACCAATCAAGAGGTATCTTTAGGTACTGGTCTGCAAGGCGAATATCAAGGCGAACTGATTGATCTACGGAGTGTGACACAATCGGTAACAGCTGAGTTTCAAGTCAACAGAGAGGCATCTTACAATAACTTTGTCGGCTTTTATCAGGTGGCTGATGAAAATGGTGGTATCGACACCAACGGTGATGGCACGGCAGATATTCTCGTTGGCCAGGCTGGCTACGCCGAAGCTGCTGTGCGTGGCCGTGTTGCAGGCATTGACTTGACGGTAGGCAACCAAGGCAGCGCAAATTACACTGGCACTTTTGATCCGAATTCTTTGTTTGCACCATTTATTATTGTGGATGGCAGACCCGATGCGATTCTCAGTGGCAATGGCAATAAGAATGTTTACTTCACATTTTTAGGTGCTAATTCAGATAAGGTAGATCACATTCGACTATTGGGAAATAACACCTTTGGTTTTGAGGATTTACCAAATGGTGGTGACAAAGATTACAACGATGTGATTGTGCAGGTCAATTTGAGTGCCAATCTTGCCTAGTATCAAATACTAGTAATTACTTAGTAAAATCGAACAACTTCATCCCGGTTGCGGGGTGAGGTTGTTTTGTGCATAGCAATTAGATCGACTCGCTATTAATTAAAGTAGTAAATTTACTGAAGGCACTTGTTGTCTTTCCTTCATAAATTTAATAGTTGATTCCTCTAGAGTGACAAAGAGTCTTCCTCTTTCCTTTTTTAGTTAATTTTTATTAAATTAAGCTAGCAAAAAAGTGATGGAGAACTATTTCATAATTAGGGTATAGGTGGTTTTTAACGAGGAAAGCTTTTGTCTTTCGCCATTAGTAATATTGTCAATCCCTGTATTCAAGAATTTGTCAAAAATAATTTAGAAATTTAAAGTTTTTTTTATTACATAATTTTAACTAGGATATTTACTTAGGAAAGCATCTGTGATATTTTCATGTTGACTATCATAAAGCAAAATAGGCAACCTAAATTTAACAACTACTTTTATGTGTTTTGGTTTGATAATGAGTATCCATCTTGTATAGTTGCAATACTAAAATATTAATTTTAATTTTGTATAAATTATACAAGTAGGTCGGCAGAATAAAACCAAACTATATTAACAAAAATGAACGAGGCTAAAATCCTCTTCCCTCCTGCCTTCTGCCTCACTTCTCCTGTCAAAGAGGCTGCGCCAACGACTAGGCTCAGTGACCACCTGCCTCCTGCCTTATCCCAATGACAAATATTTACGCCTACTTAGCGTTAACCAAGTGATAACTTGTCCTCGATCTATTTACAGTATGCTTAATTTGGAAAAATGCATAACAATCGTCACCCTGTGATATAAATACAGGTCTGCAATTAAACGAACTTGCTCTCTGTGCTTTTACACATTTAAACACCTAAATCCCCCAGAAGTATTGTTACTGCTGGCATAAAACCAAACACTGCCACTGTTAGTAAAAGAGATACTCCCTAATATTTTCCACTTAATTCCTCACTTTAACTTGTTTTATATGACTTATATTAAGAACACTTTTCCCGAATTTCTCACCGCCCTAGAGGGGTTTGAGCAGTTGCCAGATGGAGCGATCGCTAATCTATCAGAACAACTGCAAGCCTGGCGCTATCGCATAGGCCAGAAAATCATCGGTAAAGAAAGTCTCCCGGAACGCATCACGATCATTTATGAGGGACAAGTGCGCTTGTTAGGATACGACCCTCAGACGCAATTGCCAATTACCCTAAAATTACTACAACCTGGGGAAATTATCGGCGAAATCAGTTTGTTACGCGATGTCGCCTGTGAAACAGCGATCGCTTCCACCGAAGTAGTATGTTTAACCTTGAGTGCATCAGCATATTTTAGCTTTCTGGCTTCATACCCAGCTTTTGCCGAAGCTCGGAAGAACCGCAGTTATTTGGTAGAAGTTTTCGATATTCTCGCTTCCTATTGGCAAAAGCAAGCGATCGCCACTTTAAATCTTAGAGAACTGACAGAAAAAGCCTTACCCCAGGCGAAAATACATTATCTCCCTTCCGGAAAAACTCCCTTCCACCAACTGGATAGCAAAAGCGTTTGGTTTGTGAGTGGCGGTGGTACAGTCACGAATTTCTCACCTGGCGATCGCCTAGAACCAGACGATGACAGAGACAAAATTCAGGTCATCGGTCAAAACCCCGGACGGTTGCTTGGTATACATCCGTCAGATTTGATCTTAGAAGATAGTCATGAGATAGAACTTGCAATAACTGAAACTAGAGTAGATAGAGATAGCGCTGACGACTTAGATATTATTCCCTACGCATCAGACGAAATAGTTCCACAACCAGCCCCCCAAAACTCAAATAATTCGTCAAAACAAAAATACCCATTTTTTGGCGGTAAAGGAGAATTAAATTCAACCTTCGCCTGCTTCCAAATGATCGCGAAACACCTAGAAATGCCGTTTCGTCGCGAGGTGGTTCGCCGTATCTTAACTGAGCAAATCAAGCGTCAGGGGACTATATCGTTTCAAGTTACTGCTTACTTGGCAGAATTAATTGGACTGAAGGCGCAGTTGATAGAGTTACCAGTCGCTTCAGTCACGCGCATTCCGACACCTGCGCTAATTCGCTACGGCGATAATTTTGCCGTTTTATATGCAGTGGATGCCAATACCGCGGTTGTGGGTGTGCCATCCAAAGGAATTGTGCGCTGCAAAGTAGCTCAATTGGTTGAACAATTAGATGTCGATCCAACTGATTTTCCGCCCAAAGTTCGGGTATTACTGCTGACTGCGACCAATCAAACACCCCAAGAACGCTTTAGTTTACGGTGGTTTCTGCCTTATTTATCAAAGCACCGTCGAGTCCTAATCGAGGTCTTTATCGCTTCCTTTTTCGTGCAGTTGGCAGCGTTAGCAAATCCGCTAGTTGTTCAGTTAATTATCGACAAAGTTATCACTCAAAATAGTATTGGCACACTACATATTTTGGGTGTTTTGCTCTTAGTCGTTGGACTATTTGAAGCAGTACTAACTACCTTAAGAACCTACTTATTTGTCGATACCACAAACCGGATCGATATGGGTTTAGGGTCGCAAATAATTGACCACTTACTACGCCTACCACTGCGCTATTTTGAACGCCGACCGGTGGGTGAACTTTCCACTCGCATCAACGAATTAGAAAATATCCGCCAATTCTTGACTGGTACTGCTTTAACAGTCGGATTAGATGCTTTGTTTTCGCTGGTCTATATCGGTGTGATGCTGATTTATAGTTGGCAACTCACGTTAGTCGGCTTAAGCACAATTCCAATATTTGTGATTATCACCTTAGTTGCTTCTCCCACGATTAGTAGACAGTTACGTGCCAAAGCCGAACGCAACGCCGAAACTCAATCTTATTTAGTGGAGGTGATGTCAGGAATTCAAACTGTAAAAGCGCAAAATATTGAATTGCGATCGCGCTTTTCCTGGCAAGAGCGTTACGCCCGATTTGTCGCCGCTGGTTTTAAAACAGTTGTGACTTCTACCCTGGCTAACTCTACTAGTAACTTTCTCAACAAACTCAGCAGCTTACTAGTTTTGTGGGTAGGAGCTTATTTAGTACTGCAACAAGAATTAACTTTAGGCGAATTAATTGCCTTTAGGATTATATCGGGTTATGTCACCAGCCCAATATTACGTTTAGCTCAACTTTGGCAAAGCTTCCAAGAAACTGCCTTATCTCTGGAGCGTTTAAGCGATATTGTCGATACGCCACAAGAAGGAGAAACAGACCGCTACAATATACCCTTACCCACGATTAAGGGAGCTGTAAAATACGAAAATGTTTCCTTCCGGTTTGGCACAAGTGGCCCTCTACAACTTTCTAATGTCAACCTGGAATTTGCGCCAGGTAAATTTATCGGCATTGTCGGGCAAAGTGGATCTGGAAAAAGTACGATGATGAAATTACTGCTGAGACTTTACGAAACTGAGTCTGGCAGAATTTTGATTGATGGTTATGACATCGCCAAAGTGGAACTTTATTCGTTGCGACGACAAATTGGCGTAGTTCCCCAAGAGACATTATTGTTTGACGGCAGCGTTCAAGAAAATATTGCCCTAACCAATCCCGATGCCACAACCGAAGAAATTATCGAAGCGGCTCAGGTTGCTTGCGCCCACGAGTTTATCATGAACTTACCAAACGGTTATAATACGCGGGTGGGAGAACGGGGTTCTGCACTTTCAGGTGGACAACGACAAAGAATTGCGATCGCTCGTTCTGTTTTACAACGACCAAAATTATTAGTTTTAGACGAAGCAACTAGCGCATTAGACTATCCCACAGAACGGCAAATATGTCTCAATTTAGCCAAAGCATTTAAGGGCGATACAGTATTTTTTATTACCCACCGACTGAATACTGTCAGTAATGCAGATATGATTGTTGTGATGGATAACAGCAGGGTTATAGAACAAGGTAGCCATCAAGAATTAATGGCTACCAAGGGTCATTATTATTACCTGTATCAGCAACAAGATGTAAACTTGTAATTAGTCATTCTTGAGGGCAAAGGTTTTTGGCATCGGGAAACATTGCCCAACCCACAAAAAATTCAAAATCGTTCGACTGAACGCTCACGACAAGTCCAAAACCCAAAATCGTTATGACTCAACTTAATGGGAATCACCTCAACGGCAATCACAAAAACGGCAATCACAAAAATGGAGTGAAGCACGATTCACACGTACTCACAAAACAACAAAAAGCTGCTCAAGAGTCTTTAACTCACTTAAACAATCTGGAATTTGAGCAATCTATTGTCTTGCGCCAATCTCCAATTTGGTCGCGTACAATCATGATTACACTAGTGGGGCTAGCCTGCTTTGGTATTGGTTGGACTTATTTTGCAAAAATTGAGCAAGTAGTGCCAGCAACCGGGCAATTAAAACCTCAAGGAACAGTCAAAGAAGTTCAAGCTCCTGTAAGTGGAGTAGTGAAAACAGTTAATGTAAAAGATGGACAAGAAGTGAAGCCAAGTGATTTACTGCTAACTTTTGATTCCATAGCCTCTGTTGCCGAATTAAATTCTTTGAATAAAATTCGCCTTGCATTAATGAAAGAAAACCAGATTTATCGGCGATTGATGAATGCAAGCACGGCTACTGGCTCGGAACTGTTCTATTTGCGCGGTAATTTGCCACAAGAAACTGCTTTTCTACTAAAAAGTCGGGCAGCATTAGTAGCAGAAAATGAATTATTTCGCACTCAATTAAAAAATTCTGGTCAAGATTCTGGAGTAGGAATTGATGAACAACAACTTCTACGAGTTGCCAAACAAGAATTAGACTCTCGGTCTTCCGCAGCGCGATTAGAAGTAGAAAAGACCAAAAAACAACTGCTTCAAAATCAAATTAAGCTAGAAGATAGTAAATCAAGTTTAGCCATTCAAGAGGGAATTTTAAATAAGCTGAAGATATTAGCAGAAGAAGGTGGAATTTCTCAACTTCAGTATCTCAATCAGCAACAAGAAGTTCAAAACCGCACCGCAGAAGTAGCCCAACTAGGTGAAGAACTGAAACGTCTCCAGTTTGATATCGAAAAAGGACAACAAGAGTTAAGCAATACGGTGGCTGTTTCTGATAAAAACATTTTGGATAAGATAGCTCAGAACAAACAACAGATTGCTACAATCGATAGCCAATTCATGAAAGTTGTGCTGGAAAATGAGCAGCGTTTGGCAGATGTCAATAGTAAAATATCTCAATCACAGTTAAACGTTAAATATCAAGAACTCCGCGCACCTGTAGCTGGAACAGTTTTCGATTTGCAAGCAAAAAATCCCGGATTTGTCGCAACTCCAACTACAAAACTGTTGCAAATTGTCCCCAAGGAAAACTATATCGCTGAAGTTTTCATCACTAACAAAGATATTGGGTTTGTGCGAAAAGGTATGAAAGTAGATGTCAGAATTGACTCCTTTCCTTACAGCGAGTTTGGGGATATTAAGGGAAAAGTAACTGAGATAGGTTCAGACGC
Source organism: Nostoc sp. DedSLP03 (assembly GCF_034530815.1). NCBI lineage: Bacteria > Bacillati > Cyanobacteriota > Cyanophyceae > Nostocales > Nostocaceae > Nostoc > Nostoc sp. DedSLP03. The sequence goes on along the minus strand of NZ_JAVRCK010000059.1, from coordinate 45,149 downwards.
ATTACCGCCAGACCAAACCCATCAGTTTTACAGGTTTCCGGCAAAAGTCTCATTAGATAGACAATCCCTAGTGATTAAGGACAAAAAAGTTAACTTGCAATCAGGTATGTCCATCAGTGCCAATATAAAAGTGCGCGAAGAACGGACTGTGCTTAGTTTATTCACTGAAATGTTTACCAAGCAAGTTGATGCTCTTAAACAGGTACGATGAAGAAAGTTGAGTTAAAAGATTGCAGTGGCTCTACAAGGGAAGTTGCTCCTTCACCAAGTAGATTTGTACTGAGTACTTTTTCTCTCTTAGCACTTAGCAAGCAGCACTCTTCATAATGGTTAATTTTCAACGCATCGAACCTGCTCCCGGACAAGAATCAGTTTGGGATTACCCCCGTCCTCCTCTTTTGGAGGACACAACCAAACATATCCAAATAATCTTTAATGGAGTAGTAATTGTAGATACTCACAGCGCCAAACGTGTTTTAGAAACCAGTCATCCTCCTTCTTACTACATTCCCCCAGCAGATATCAAAATGGAATATCTACAGATGACTCCGCAATCTAGCTTTTGTGAGTGGAAGGGAAGTGCTGGTTACTACACAATCCGAGTTGGCGATAAACAAGTCCATAATGCTGCTTGGTTCTACCCCAAACCCACACCAGCCTTTGAATCTATCAAGGACTATGTAGCTTTTTATGCTCATTTAATGGATAAATGCTACGTTAATGGCGAAGAGGTGCAACCACAACCAGGTAACTTCTACGGCGGTTGGATAACCAGTGATATTGTTGGGCCATTTAAAGGCGCTCCTGGTACTTGGGGATGGTGAGTCAAACCCTGCGGGGAATTCAAAATTCAAAATTCAAAATTCAAAATTGAAGACCTCACGGATAAATCTAAGGGCTTGAATTAATGTTGTTGCTTTGCATTTTTTCTTTTCCATAAATAAATTCAGGGGCTTGTATCCTTTTTTTTTTGGTCAACGTAGTAGCGCGATATGCTTAAAATGTTGGGTTTCAAAAACTTACGAAAACCAAAATTTAATAATTAACAGAATTACTCAACCCAATAAATTAAGCTTGCTGTGCTACTACTACTAAATAAACCAAGTTTTATGAAATCTGAAAAAATCCTGTTTTTGGGATTACTGGATTGAGGTTATGGCTACCTAGCAGGTTTTCTTTCAAACATCAAATACGTGCCTCCTAATCCTTCCACAATTGTGCGTGTATTGGCAATCATCATTTTCTGATAAGTGTCCGCGTCGCTTCCTGGTTCACCAAGTCCCTCAGAATACAGCTTTCTGTCAGAAATGTCCACTTCAGCTTTTCTGGCTACAGATTGAATCAAATTAGGATTAATTTCCTCTTCAGCAAAAATTGTTGATACCTTAGCTTGTTTAATGTTGGTAGCCAAATTATTGACTCGTTCGGTTGTCAAGTTTTCTTTAGTACTAATACTTTGCAATCCTCCGGTCAATGAAATCCGGTATGCTTTGGCGTAATAACTCAGTGCATCAGAGGTTGTAACCAACTTACGTTCTTTGATAGGAATACTGGCAATTCTTGACTTAATCCAGCTATCTAGTTGAGTGAGTTCATTGGTAATTTTTTTAGTATTACTGCTATAAGCCTCTGCATCACTAGATTGTAATTTTCTCAACTTACTATTAATTACCTCTACCATTCTGATAGCATTTTTGGTATTGTGCCAAACATGAGGATCGGTTACATTCTTACCATCTGCCTGAAATTTTTGTGGCTTGGGTACTGCCAGTTGAGCGACGGCTATTTTTAGTGTAGGGTTTTTAGTCGCTTTAATTAACTCGATCAGATTTGGTTCAAAATTGTAACCATTATAAAGAATAAGATTAGCTTGTTCAATGGCTTTACGATCTTCCGGTTTTGGTTTATAAAATTGGGGGTCGGCAGTAGGGGAAATTAAGCAGGTGAGGTTAACTGTATTTCCAGCAATCTGCCTGGTTAAGTCACACAGTACGCTTGTAGTCGCTACAACTTGGGGAAGATTCTCATTTACCTGGGTGTTAGTCTGAGTGAATGTAGTGCTTACAGCTTGATTTCGACATCCAACAAATCCAATTGTCAAGGCAGCAAGAATAACTGGGAAGAAATTATTCAGTGGTGATTTTTTTGACATCCTCAACTCCTACTGGATGTGTAAAAAAAGATAATCATTATTGGTAAAGTATTAGTAAAATACCAAGGGAAAGTCTTCAGCGGGGAAGAGATTAAGGGCTGAGGGGGAAGCCTTCGGCAAAGAAAGGGGTAAACGTTAAGAGAAGAGGAATTAAGAGACTTTCTCCTCTATCACTTATCTGTTTCCCAAGTCCACACCCAGCAATTTTTGGTTGGCGATCCACTAGTGAGGTTTTTACAGGCAAAATATTAGTTAACTGCACACGACAGACTGGAAAACTGGTAAAGGTAGGAGCACAATAATAAAGGCAATGCTGGGGAGTCTCCAAGGAGTGTAGTGTAGTTCTCTCACCATCTGTTGAAGGGTCTATACCATTGTGCTTACATCCCACAAAGCTCGCAAATTGACTAGGATTATTAGGTTAAGGAATGGGAGGTAGTAATGATGGGGCTTATGGAGCATACGGGTTGATTTCGCAAACCGAGTCGTGAATCTAAGGCAATTGTAGCTGTGGTTTTGCGAGGTGTGGACATATCATTGTTACAAAATTGGCAAATTGGCGATTTTTTAGCCATCAGCCTTTTTTACACTAATTTTGACCTAGTAAAGCCTTTCAATATCGCTTAGAGCATTATCTAACTACTTTTTATTGCCAGAATTCAGGATGTACTTGGTGCCATAAATTTTATCTTTTAGTTTCTTCATCATTAAATAAGAGCCAAATCAAGTATATAGAACAATTCCTCAAAGCTAATATTGGTCATGATAAATAATGGTAATTTTAGTTGTCATAATTAACACCCTGATTTCACTGATACTAATTTATGTGGCTTGGCGGGTGTGGCAACTTAAGCACCAGCTAGCATACATAGCAGATAGGTTAACCGCCTATGAAAGTTGTACCAATGCAGCCTTGAATAAAGCACCCGAAAATATTTATCTCAGCCAACAGAATATTTATAACTTACGGCAGAGAAATCAAGCGCTACAAATGCAAATTCAACAAGTGCGGCAAATTATCAGTTTACTTTTGCTAGGGCGGCAAATCTGGCAGCGTTATTTTCTGAAGCTAGAGTTAATATCTCGGAAAAGAACAGTTGCAAAATGAGTGATGTCAGGTTCACATGAACATTTATGATTAAGGCTGACGGGGAACACAAGAGAAAGATCCCTAGTAAGATCCCATAGGGTGCATTGGCTTCTAGCGTAGGCATAGCCCGCACTTCGACAAAGCTCAGTGACCACCGCAGGCATCGCTTCCCCTTTCCATACCCTCAAAGCTTGTTATTAAGAGCGTCCCTTCAGTAGAAGGGTACGGAACTACCCAAGACATAACACAAAAAGATGCCCACCAGAGGTATCAAAACTTTGGGAAATACGGGGAGTTTTGAATTACAAGTAATTAATGTTTTTAGTATTAATGAATAAAAGCAACATTTCTGGCTGATATTTTGTCACCATAGATTAACTGAATAAAATCGGTTGAGTCTTACAAGGGGAGAAAACCCACCTAAAATGGGTGTAAGGAGAGAAACAATAACATGTCTAATAACCGTTCTGGAGTATTTTTTGGCGGTTTGATGCTGGGAGCTACAATCGGTGCTTTGACTGGTTTACTCGTGGCTCCACGCACAGGGCGCGAAACGCGTAAAATTTTGAAAAAATCTGCTAATGCTATCCCAGAATTGGCAGAAGATTTATCAGTGAGTGTGCAAATTCAGGCAGATCGTCTCTCTGCTAGCGCACTACGAAACTGGGATGAGACTTTAGATCGATTACGGGAAGCGATCGCAGCAGGCGTAGATGCCAGCCAGCGAGAAAGCCAAGTCTTGAAGCGACAAACATCTGTTAAAGACTCAGATTCGCTTCCCCAGCAATTAGAACGCTCATAAATGACATAACCGTGATTGAACCCCTGTTTTGGTTGGGACTTTCCTTACTTTTAGTCGCCACAAGCTTGACTGCGGTTTTAGTGGCGGCGATACCGGCTTTGCAGGAGTTAGCACGCGCGGCTCGCAGTGCAGAAAAGCTATTTGATACTCTCTCGCGGGAGTTACCACCCACTCTAGAAGCTATCCGCGTAACTGGTTTGGAAATCACTGACTTAACTGGTGATGTCAGCGAGGGCGTAAAAAGTGCTAGTCAGGTTGTGAAACAAGTCGATCAAAGCTTTGATAGTGCAAGAATTCAGGCTCAAAATCTGCAAGTAAGTACACGCAGCATCTTTGTGGGCGCGAAAGCTGCTTGGAGAAACTTCACGCGCCAAAAACCCACAAGGCGAACAAGCGATCGCTTACCAACCAATGAAAAACCACCACTAACGTTGCGAGAACGAGAAGTGTTAAGGCAAGAAAATCGCCGAATCAAAGCAGAAGTGTACCGCGCTAATGACGGTTATAACGATGCCACTAGCTGGGAAAACAATTTTGATGACGAAGATTGAGTAGAAAAAGGGCATTGGGTATTGCTTATCTTCCTTGTTGCGGGTATCAAGATCAGCTATAGCTCTATGCTAAAAATCAAACCCAAGATGACAGCGAAAAGGTTCTCACCTGTTGAATTCGCAAAAATGACAAAATGCACCTTACCTTTATACATCCTGAAGGCTACTCTCCACTCCCCAAAAACCTTTTGCTTTGATCCCCTAGATTAGAGTAAAGTAAACAAGTGTAAAGGACTATCATTTTTCTAGTACTCTTTTAAAACAACTTGTTCGCTTTTACCGTTAATATTTGTATAAAAACGTCCATGCAATCTTGTTTTTGGCGACGAATTCTAGTATCTATTGCAGTATTTTTTCTGGCTGGGTCAATTTGGATGATGCATTCTCCCCCAGCATTGGCTTATGACAATCCTGAGTTACTTCCTGACACCTTTACCCCAGTTGTAGATTTAGCTAAATCTCTGCCTGTACTGCAAGAAGAAAAGCTTGTCAAAGATTTAGAGCAGTTTGAAGCCGACACGGGCTGGAAATTGCGAGTCTTAACCCAATATGACCGCACCCCAGGTCGCGCGGTGATCAAATATTGGGGTTTGGATGACAAAAGTATTCTACTCGTTGCCGATTCTCGCGGCGGTAACATCCTCAGTTTTAGCGTCGGCGATGCTGTTTATAAACTTTTACCTCGGACTTTTTGGATAGAACTGCAAACTCGCTTCGGTAATTTGTATTTTGTCCGCGAGCAAGGCGAAGACCAAGCCATTCTACAAGCCTTAGAATCCGTTAAAGGCTGTTTGCTCAAAGGGGGTTGTAATGTTGTCCCCGGACTACCACGAGAGCAGTGGATTCTCACCTTGATTACCTCAATTATTGGTGGGGTGATTTGTGGATTTGCAGCTCAACCCCGCCAAAAAGGACAAGTTTTTGCTTGGCAATGGGCTTTAATTTTCTCACCTTTGTGGGGAATTTTGTTTATTGCCTTCGGCATTGGGCCAGTTGTGACACGTACAAGCGACTGGTTGCCTTTAGTTCGCAATATCTCTGGGTTTCTCATTGGCGTCTTGGTTGCCTACCTATCTCCTATTTTCAATCGGTCTTCTTCTAGCAATGAGTTATGAGTGAGTAGTTAGGAGTGAATAGTTTAATTAACTTATAACTCCTAACTCCTAACTCCTAACTCTTAACTCTCTGAAGCTGATAAGCTGAAAGCTAATATTTGAGAAGCTCAACAAAAATGGAATGGCACGTAACTGATGCTCAAAGTTTAGCAATCATTGATAGTGAAATTGGCGATCATGTCTTTTCACCCGCAGAGTATGAGATTGTGCGTCGGGTAATCTACGCCACGGCTGACTTTGAGTATAAGTCTTTGATTCGCTTTTCTGAGCGTGCCTTGCAAGCTGGAGCAGCAGCGCTAGCCGCACGTACCACGATTGTGGTAGATGTCCCGATGGTACAAGTAGGTATTGCCTACGATATTCAAAATACCTTTGCGAATCCAGTGTATTGCAGCATGGAAGCTCTCACACGCCCTCAAAAAGAAAAGACTCGCGCAGCATGGGGAATAGAAACCTTAGCAAAGCGTTATCCAGAGGGAATTTTTGTGGTGGGTCAAGCGCAAACGGCCCTGACTGCACTGCTGGATTTAATTGAACTTGAGGAAATTAGACCTGCTTTAACGATCGCAACTCCAGTGGGATTTGTAAATGTTGATGAAGCTAAGGAGCGTTTACAAGACTCTCTAGTGCCTCACATTATAATTGACGGCCGCAAAGGTAATGCAGTTGTAGCAGCTGCGATCGTTGATGGGTTGGTAGACTTAGCTTGGCAAGCCTATGGACAAGATAGAAATCGGGGGAGCTAGGAAAGTCGACTCTATTATTATATTTTGTATCCAAAAGAGTATTCATCAATCATTGAATATGCTGATATTTTTCTGAAGTCGTGCCGTTAAAGGAGCCTTTTCTTGTGGTAATTCAAGGTTTCAATTTAAGTGCATATCTTACAATTCCTGTGGTATTAAGTCTTTTAGCTGATGGAGAAGGAATAAAAGTATCTTTAGTTAAAAACGTTCGTCAGGTATCTACTAACAAAGAAATTATCCTATCCAACCGTCAGCTAATTAGCACTAGCGCAACTCCAAAAACATACTATGTTAGTGGTGTTGGAAATGACACAAATAGCGGACTCTCTATTTCATCCGCCTTTAGAACAATTCAAAAGGCAGCAAATCTGACTAACCCTGGCGATACAGTATTGATTATGAACGGAGTGTACACAAATTTAATAAAAGCTGGTAGTGCAGTAAGTATTAGACGTTCTGGAACTGCAAATGCATGGATTAAGTATAAAGCATATCCTGGTCATTTCCCAAAAATTCAGCACAATACATGGAACGGTATCTCGATTTCAAATGGAGCTTCATATATAGAGATAAATGGCCTGGAGGTGATAGGAAATAATGCCAATATAACCCTTGATTATGCGATGAGTCAGAAGACTAACAAACAAAACCCGCTAACAAATGGAAACTGCATCAGTGTGGATGGACGAACAAATGGTCATAGTCACCATATACGTATTGTCAACAACAAGGTACATAAGTGTGGAGGAGCAGGCATTTCCGCTATTCAATCGGATTATGTGACAATAAATAATAACGAAGTGTTCGATAATGCCTGGTATAGCGTTTATGGTACCAGTGGCATTTCAATTTTGAATAGTTGGAACTCTGACAATAAGCGGGGATACAAGATGTTTGTTACTAACAACAAAACCTACAACAATCGTATGTATATCCCTTGGATTGCAGTCGGAAAGATCACAGACGGTAATGGTATTATTATCGATAGTTCTAGAAACGATCAAAATAACTCCAAATTGGATGCGTATAAAGGATACACTTTAGTTCAAAATAATCTTGCATTTAATAATGGTGGGTCGGGTATTCATGCATTTTTAAGCGAGCATGTTGATATTGTAAATAACACAGCTGTTTTAAATAATCAAAGTCCAGAACTTAATGGCGGGCAAATATTTGCTTATACATCATCTGATGTCAGAATTCTCAGGAACATTCTTTATGCTTTTCCTGGAAAAAATATTAATAATAAGACTAAAAATAAAAACGTTATTTATGATTATAATATCTACATGAATAGCTCTAAAATAAATGTTAAAGGGCCTCATGATATTGTTGCAGGCTCACAATTTTTAAGCAAGTATCCCACTCTAAAAAAAATATCTGGCAATTGGAAATCGCGGTTAGATAAACAAAATCCGCCGACACAGCCTTATGTAGAATCTAAGTCGGCAGGTTTTGCCTGTGGAACGGTGACTTATCGCTTGCAAGGAAAACTCATCAAAGTGGGATGCTCTCGTTAGCAATCACTTGTCGGTTAAGGGGGAAAGGGGAAAGGGGAAGGTGGGGTCCCCTCTGGGGATAAGGGGCAGGGGGAAAAGGAAATAAAAAACCTTTAACCCTTACCCTTTAACTCTTTCCCAAAACCAAACTTTGGGTTCAAAATGCTTAACCGAGTAGTATTGGGATTACCTCTTCAATCCTCTACTCTACGACGCCGCCGACGCGGCTTTTGTTGTTGGTCTTCACGCAAGCGACGACCGACTTCGTTAAAGAAATCTCGCCGCAGAAAAGGATAATCGCTAACCCACAGGTCACGATTGGGAAAGTATATATCGCTGAATTCATCAATACTGCTCAAATCTGGGCGATTGGACATCACTACCATTTCTGCAATTTGACCGCGAGTAATAACTTTGTGGGCAGGACGCAATGGTGCTACAAATTCAATGCTAAATCCTGTATCATCACCTATCTCTAAATTTATCTGTTTTTCTCGGTTTTCCACAATCACCAATTCGCCTTTGTTGTTGACTGTTTCGGTTTTACCTATTAACTGGTCTGTAATCCACCAATCTAGGACTCGACCACGGAAAAAGCCGCCGTATTTATAACGGCGGCATTGTAAATTCCGCATACTTGCTTGAAACACTGGATACCACAGCCAAAAAAAAGCGCTAATTATCCCGAACACAAATACTATTGAAGCAAACTCAAGCTTGAAAATAACTGTTATAAGCAAAATAACAACTACCGCAACTACAGAAATTAACAGCCGTTGCAAAAAATTTGAGAACTTCCCCCAGTAGTACTTGTACTGCAAACCAGTGGCAATTAGGGGGACAACTTGTTCAAATTTCTGGCGAGTCAGTGGTACTAACATGAGTGCTAAGTAATGAATGCTCAATAGTAAGTTTAAAGTATCTTTTCTAATCCATATACTAACGACTTTAGCGCTAAGACTTTGCGAATCGCTAGTAGCACTCCTGGCATATAACAAGCGCGATCGCTCGTATCATGTCGTAAAGTATAAATCTGTCCTGCTGCGCCAAAAATCACTTCCTGGTGGGCAATCAATCCCGGCAAGCGGACGCTATGAATTCTAATTCCTTCATCTGCTACACTGCCTCTAGCTCCTGCTAATTTTTCCGTTTCTTCTACAAGAGCAGGGTTAAAAGTTTTACCCAATTCTCCTAATAACTGCGCTGTTTGAATCGCAGTACCGCTGGGAGCATCAGCTTTTTGATTGTGATGGAGTTCGATAATTTCCACATGGTCAAAATATTTTGAGGCTGCGATCGCGGCTTGTTGCAACAGTATCATGCCAATGGAAAAATTAGGAATAATTAGGCAACCAGTGCTAGCTTTGTCGGCAAAATCTGCCAAATCTTGAATTTGTTCTGGACTTAACCCAGTAGTGCCGACTACAGGACGAATACCGTAAGCGATCGCACTACGAATATTGTCATAAACTGAATCGGGATGGGTAAAGTCTACAATCACTCCTGGAGGAGACTGTCTGTCGCCAGCCACATACCCCAACATCGGTTCTAATTGATTGGTAATCGGCACTTCCAAAGGTTCGCTTAAACCCGCCAACTCCCCGGCATCTTTATCTTGATGTTCTAAACTGTAGTCAATTGCACCCACTAGGTTTAAGTCAGGCGCTTGTGCTACCGCCTTAACCACTTCGCGGCCCATTTTGCCGGCAGCACCGTTGACAATAACCGGTATAGGAGCTTGATTCGTCATAAGTCGAGAAATACTTTTTGAGTCAACAAAGGAATTGTAAAGACTTTCGCGATCTAGTAGCTAGCTTCTCAAATCTCTGGCTTAATTCCACCTACCCTGAATTGTGCAACTAATCCCTTAGTTTTTCTACTCCCCAAAACATCGGTTCTCGTTTTTATTGCACTATCCACCCAGTAACCCGTTTTATTTGCCGATCGTACTGTTTTGATAAGTATTCCTTATAAAATATATCAGCCTTTGTTTGTCAAGTCTAGTTGACCATTTGTAATATTATTGTTATATTTATTTACATAGCTTAGTAAAGCCCTAGAGTAAGCTGCATAGCTATAATTGCACCTTGTCTATTACCTATATAGTTTTGGTTGCATTGGGTGTTAACTAAGAAAAACAGACTTCGGTTTTGCAATATCCCATCGACATTTGGACTTCTCCCATTTACCTCGGCTATCAAGTCGGGGTTTTTTATTTTCTTCATTAGCTGCTTATTTAACATTTCTTTAGTAGTTATACCAATTCACGAAAATCCTGATGCATATAGATTTATCGTAGGGGCATTACCATACCCGCCCGGAAATAAATTTTCGGGCTAATAGCTAAAGTCTACTTCAGTAGACTGGAGATTTTTGGCGATATTTAGTCATCTGGCGACATTTAGTCATCTTCAGATGACTTTAGCTATGAGACGGGAATTTCAATTCCCGGCGGACAAGCAGTTTGGCGTTAAGTAGACACCAATGGGCAATGCCATACCCTTACCAGCGTATTTGTATCATTATTAAAGTGAAATGGTATTACTGTTGATTTAGGTTGCAGTACTGCTTAAAGGATTTCCGAAAGACTGAATTAACATAGCTTAGGGCAATTTTTCCCAAAATGAAATCCAAGTATTCAGTTCCTCGTTTGGAAGAAAATGTTTACTCTTAGATAAATATTTAATGATTCTTAAACGACTCTTAATCAACCTTAATTTTCTGAAATCTTCCAGTTCACTATCAAACTTTTTTTGAGTTTCTTCTGGATTATTGGCTGCTAAAGCTTTTCTCCAATCTGTTGCTTTAATTAATGCTTCTTCATAGGAAATGTGTAAATTATCGAAAAACCAATTAATAATCAGATGTATATCGAGAACTGGATTTTCTGGAAGGGCACCAAATTTTACAATCATGTAAGCTCGTAATCCCATTAAAGAATTTAGATATCGTTCAGAAAAGCTAGGATTATTTTCAGCTAAAAATTCGTAAACTGAAGTTGCTATCTCTGCCCAAGCAAGGCTCTCTGAATGAGATTCATTAGATTCTTCATTGGCTAGTTCTTGCGCTCTGAAAGTAGAGACTTCAGCCAAACCAAGCCAGTTAAATTTTTCTGGTACTTGCTGTTGCTCTGCCCAAACCATTCTCAACCAAGTTTGTATATGCTCTGCATCTTGTTGAAGTAGAACCCTTAAAAAATTTGTTGCTTCAGTTTCAGCCATAGTTAATCATGAAATCAAGGAAACTTCCGCTCTCGCACTTCCACAGCATAATCTTGCACAGCTTTGGTAATCGTCTCGCGCAAATTCGTGTAAACTTTGGCGAATGGTGGATGCTTTTCTGCCAGTCCAAGGACATCTGAAGTAACTAAAACTTGTCCATCACAGTGAATTCCCGCACCGATACCAATTGTGGGAATACTTAATTTTTGTGAAATCTGCATTGCCAAATCTGCGGGGATATGCTCTAACACTAAAGAAAATACACCTGCTTGTTCGAGAGCGATCGCTTCAAGTAAAATCCTCTCACTGGCTTCTTGCGTTTTTCCTTGTTGTCGCAAACCCAGTTGATGTATCGATTGCGGTGTCAAACCCACATGACCCATAACTGGGATTCCAGCTTCTACTAAACGAGCCACAGTTTCGGCCATTGCTGGATAGCCACCTTCTAACTTTACCGCTTGAGCGCCCGTTTCCTTTAGTACTCGCCCAGCTGAGTGCATCGCTTGTTGCAGACTTTCTTGATACGTCAAAAAAGGTAAATCTACAACTACTAATGCCCGTTTAACCCCACGACGCACAGCTTTAGCGTGATATATAATCTCATCCAAAGTTATCGGCAGTGTTGTTTCATACCCAAGAACTACTGCCATAGAATCACCCACAAGGATTAAGTCTACACCAGCTGCGTCGAGGAGTTGAGCGATCGCATAATCCCAGGCAGTCAACGCCACAATTGAACGTCCCTGTTGTTTCCATTGAATTAATTGCTGGGTAGTGATTGCCATTGCCAATTTTAGATTTTAGATTTTAGATTTTGGATTTTTTGTCCTTTGTCTTCTTCTTCTGTCCTTAGCAAATGACTAATGACAAAGGACAAAGGACAAATGACTAATCATTTAACGGCGCGACTGAAAGCAATATGGGGTTTTGCACTGTCCGTTTTGGGCATTAACCAAGCTAGACCTTCACTAGTACCAATCCATAATTTATTGGCGATATCAGGTGCAAGGGTAAGAACCCGACTAGAAGGAAGTCCAGCAACTTCTGGGTCTAATACAGCTCCTGTATTTGGATCTAATCGTAACAAACCATTATTTGTCCCGACCCAGACACTACCATCTTTCGCAAAACGTATCGCCGTCACGTCACGCCCACGCAGACGAGTTACAGACCGCAACACTGCACCAGTTTTTGGGTTAATAACTAGCAAATTATTCGGCATTCCCGCCCAAATTAACCCTTCTGGACTAATAGCTAAAGCTTGTACAGTCGTTCCTGGTAAATCGGCTATTCGCTTCATAATCGCAGCACTAGCAGTATTTACCCGCACCAACCCATCCAGAGTACCAACCCACAATTGACCTTCAGCATCTAAAGTCAGGGCGTTAGCACTGACACCAGGCAGATTTTTTAATGTTGTCATAATCAAGCCTTGGTCGGGACTAATGAGAGCTAAACCGCTATCGGTTCCAGTCCACAAATAACCTCGTTTGTCAAGTAACAGTGACAACACGCGTTTAGAAGGCAAAAATAAATTTTGTGCGGTGATTTCGTTAGTGCGGGGGTCAACTCGAACTAGTCCCTCATAACTTCCTACCCACAAACGTCCTACTTTGTCTTGGGCTAAAGCCCCAATGGCAACATTCGGTAAGCTAACACGAGAAATAATCTTGCCGGTTTTAGGATCGATCCGCGATAATCCCCGCCAAGAACCTACCCAAAGATTACCTGTAACATCTCCCAATAAATTACCAACACGATAATCAGTTTTTGGCGAATTTTCTTCAACTCCCCGCTCATCAGGCAAAGATTCTACTCGCGGTGGCGGTGCGGAAGCTGGGTAAGCGGGGGTTACATCAGATGAATTAATGTCAGGGGTTTTTTGCGCCCATCCCATATTTGGCAAAGCTATCAACCCCAGCAAGATAGAAGTAATTAATAAACTAGTACGCTTGTAAAACAATACCACGGTGACATTTCCTTTAAAGACAGTACCCATAGCATTTACCTAAACTGGCTTTGGGTTAATTTCAGTGTTCCCCTTGCTGGGATTTTTTAAACATTGGGGATTGGGGACTGGGGATTGGGGACTGGGGATTGGGGACTGGGGACTGGGGACTGGGAACTAGGAAATAAATATTTAGGAATACTTTCTCATTACCCAATACCCAATACCCAGTCCCCAAATATCATTAATGACATTTTGTAAAGTATTTGTAACAAAAAGTTTAAATCTTTATGTAATAACAAAATTAAATAGATAAGTTAAAAACTTTCAAAGAATAACTTATCGAATTCTTGATATATTGTGAAACAAGTTACAAATTACGTGGTGTGCAATTCTTTTATCTTTTGCTCACCACTCTGCTAAATCTCTGTCAAGTAAATTCTTTTCTGGTGTCTTTTCCATCAAAGGGAAAGATATAAGGAGTGTAAAGGCGGGAATGTGTGCCAGCTAGCCCAATCCCCTGAATACCCAAATTTATGGGGGAATTATCTAAATCAAGCCGCAAAGTGCGGAAGTTTTGGTGAAATTGAGAAGAGAAGGTTTAGTTGGGTGCGAAGAAGAGGTAAAAAAGAATTTTGATTTTTAGCAAGAGGGAATAGTAGAAGCGCTAGGTCGTGTACCCCTAGAAGGGGAAAACACTGGTGAGGAGGGCTACCACGGCTACCAAAGTGTCCGCCGCAAAAAAACTGCTAACCTTTGCCAAAGGCAACTCCTAACAAAAAATTTTCCGATCTTCCCCTCGCTCAAGGGGGGCAAGAGCTGGGTGAGGGGAAGTTGCACAAAACGTGATTTGATAATTAAAAAGAGTGATTTCAGGGAAGGATAAAATTATGTCTTACGCTCAAACGAAGACTCAGAGCAAATCTGGGTATCAAGCCGGGGTTAAAGATTACAGACTAACTTATTACACACCGGATTACACACCAAAAGATACCGATCTTCTAGCTGCGTTCCGTATGACACCTCAGCCTGGTGTTCCTCCCGAAGAAGCAGGTGCGGCTGTTGCGGCTGAATCCTCCACAGGTACTTGGACAACTGTGTGGACAGATTTGCTCACCGACCTCGATCGCTACAAAGGTCGTTGCTATGATATCGAACCAGTTCGGGGCGAAGACAACCAGTACATTTGTTACGTTGCCTATCCTTTGGACTTATTTGAAGAAGGCTCTGTAACCAACGTATTGACCTCAATTGTCGGTAACGTATTTGGTTTCAAAGCTCTACGGGCACTGCGTCTAGAAGACATCCGTTTCCCAGTAGCTTACATCAAGACCTTCCAAGGGCCTCCTCACGGTATCCAAGTTGAGCGCGATAAGTTAAACAAATACGGTCGTCCTTTGTTGGGTTGTACCATTAAGCCCAAATTGGGTCTTTCCGCTAAGAACTACGGACGCGCTGTATACGAGTGCTTACGCGGTGGTTTGGACTTCACCAAAGACGACGAAAACATTAACTCCGCACCATTCCAAAGATGGCGCGATCGCTTCTTGTTCGTCGCTGAAGCTATCAACAAATCTCAAGCAGAAACCGGTGAAATTAAAGGTCACTACCTAAACGTCACCGCTCCTACCTGTGAAGAAATGCTAAAGCGGGCTGAGTACGCTAAAGAACTCAAAATGCCCATCATCATGCATGACTACCTCACCGCAGGTTTCACCGCCAACACTACATTGGCTCGTTGGTGCCGCGATAACGGTATCTTGCTGCACATTCACCGTGCTATGCACGCTGTAATTGACCGTCAAAAGAACCACGGTATTCACTTCCGTGTATTAGCTAAAGCTCTACGTTTGTCTGGTGGCGACCACATCCACACTGGTACAGTAGTTGGTAAATTGGAAGGTGAGCGCGGCATCACAATGGGCTTCGTTGACCTGTTGCGTGAAAACTACATTGAGCAAGACAAGTCTCGCGGTATTTACTTTACCCAAGACTGGGCTTCTCTACCTGGTGTAATGGCAGTTGCTTCTGGTGGTATCCACGTATGGCACATGCCCGCGCTAGTAGAAATTTTTGGTGATGACTCCGTACTACAGTTCGGTGGTGGTACTCTGGGACACCCTTGGGGTAACGCTCCTGGTGCAACTGCTAACCGCGTTGCCTTAGAAGCCGTTGTTCAAGCTCGTAACGAAGGCCGCAACTTGGCTCGTGAAGGTAACGATATCATCCGTGAAGCTGCCAAGTGGTCTCCTGAACTGGCTGCTGCTTGCGAACTGTGGAAAGAAATCAAGTTCGAGTTTGAAGCAATGGATACCGTCTGATCTAGGTTAACAGTTAAGAGTTAAGAGTTAGAAGTAGAGACGCGATTCATCGCGTCTGTACAAGAGTTAGGATTTGCATTAATTCATAACTCGTAACTCATAACTCATAACTCTTCAGGGCTGGGGTCAAGCATGAATCTTAAGCAAATTGCGAAGGACACAGCCAAAACTCTCCAAAGCTATCTGACTTATCAGGCTCTAAGGACAGTATTGGCACAGCTAGGTGAAACTAATCCGCCATTAGAACTTTGGTTGCATAACTTTTCGTCTGGCAAAATTCAAAATGGTGAGTCATTCATTGAGCAACTGTTGCGAGAAAAACCAGATTTGGCTTTGCGAATCATGACTGTCAGAGAACACATCGCCGAAGAAATTGCAGAATTTTTACCGGAAATGGTTCGCACTGGCATTCAGCAAGCCAACATGGAGCAGCGTCGCCAGCATTTAGAACGCATCACACTAATAGACACATCTAACCCCAGTCTGCAACCAGAACAGCAAACACCTTCACCTTCAGATCGGGATTTGGATAACTTATCCAATTAGTTCGGTCAATCTACTAGTAAAAATCGCAACCCATTATCAAAAGCTATGCAAACTTTACCAAAAGAGCGTCGTTACGAAACCCTTTCTTATCTTCCCCCTCTGTCTGATGCTCAAATCTCTAAACAAGTCCAGTACATCTTGAATCAAGGTTACATTCCTGCGATCGAGTTTAACGAAACTTCTGAGCCAACAGAATTATATTGGACAATGTGGAAGTTGCCTTTGTTCGGTGCTAAATCTACTCAAGAAGTATTGAGCGAAGTTCAAGGATGCCGTTCTCAATTTAACAACAGCTATATCCGTGTTGTGGGTTTTGATAACATCAAACAGTGCCAAGTTCTCAGCTTTCTTGTTCACAAACCCAACAGATACTAAGTCTAGTTAGTTGGAATTAATCATGGGATAGTTCAAGTCATTTGTTTGTCCCTGTATAGGAGAGGTAGAATTATCTGCCTCTCCTTTTTTTTCAAACAGAATTCAGGAGTCAGGCGATCCGCGAAGCGCAGTTAAGGTGAGCCAGGATTCAGTTGGGAATTCTACACTGACGAATAGCGTAGCGTAAAGCCTTCTCCTTCTCCTGTTGGAGACGCTTCTGGTTGAGAAGCGTCTTGATTCTGACTACTGAATTCTTCTTCAAAATTAGACGTTAGGGAACATAAGCATTTATACTTCACCATCTAATACATTATCCGAAGCGTCCCGGTTGGTGGGAGAATAAAGACGAGAAATGATGCAAGCCTTGTGTTATCTCCAGCCCAAAGGAATCTGTAGAAATGTGGAAACGAATTGTATTAATTTTGCTATTGGTGTTGAGCTTCAGTCTGAGTAATTCAGATGTAGCGGCTGCGGCTGGACTTAAAAGCTTTGTAGACAGTGGTGATGGCTATCAGTTTTTATATCCTAACGGCTGGCTGCCAGTTAAAATTGCCGATGGACCAGATGTGGTTTTCCACGATTTGATTGAGGTGTCTGAAAATGTTTCGGTTGTGATTAGCCCAGTTCCTGAAGGCAAAACTTTGTCAGAATTGGGAACCCCAACAGAAGTAGGATATAAATTAGGAAAAGCGGCTCTCGCACCTCCTGACTCTGGTCGTTCGGCTGAATTAGTCAATGCCGCCCAGCGAGAAGTAGACGGTAAAACATACTACCTTTTAGAGTATGAGGTTAAACTCCCCAATCAACAGGAACGACACAACATCACCAGCGTTGCTGTTAGCCGTGGTAAACTTTTTACCTTCAACGCCTCAATTCCTGAAAAACGCTGGCAAAAAGTTAAACGAATGATTGATGAGGTTGTTAATTCTTTTTCTGTTTATTAATTAGGGAGTAGGGAATGGGGAACTCGGGGCCCCCTCTGGGGATTAGGGGCAATGGGGAATTGGGAATGGGGAATAAGAAAGAAACTTAATTACAATGCCCAATGCCCAATGCCCAATTAATAATTTTTCTAAAATCTCATGAAAATTCCACCTTTTGTACTTGCTTCAGCTTCTCCAGCCCGACGCCGCTTGCTGCAAACTGTTGGTATTGAACCAATAGTTCAACCTAGTGACTTTGATGAGTCACAAATTGAACTAAGTGAACCAGCAGAATTGGTCAAAACTCTTGCTCAGTATAAAGCGGAAACTGTAGCCCCACAGTTTCAATCAGCTTTGATTATAGGTTGTGATTCAGTTTTGTCCATCAATGGTGAAATTTACGGCAAACCAGCAGACTTCTCTGAAGCGATCGCTCGTTGGCAGATAATGCAAGGTAACTTTGGCGACTTGTACACAGGTCACGCCTTAATTGACCATCAGCAAAACCGTACTTTAGTCAAGTCACAAGTTACAAGAGTTTACTTTGCTCAAATGAGCGAGAAGGCAATTAAAGCTTACGTTGCCACAGGTGAACCGCTCAAGTGTGCTGGTGCTTTTGCCATTGAGGGTTTTGGTAGTTTCTTTGTAGAAAAAATTGAAGGCTGCCACAGCAATGTAATTGGACTGAGTTTACCTCTGCTGCGGCAGATGTTAAGTGAATTGGGATATGATGTCACTGATTTCTGGCAACAATAGTCATTTGTCTAAAGTTATTAACCAATGACAAATGACAAATGACAAATGACAAATGACAAATGACTAATAACTAAATTGCCTGATATTGAGTATTGCCTCTCCATGATCTGGAATCCAGGCTAACCACTCATCTGCTGAAACCGGACACAATAAAAGTGCTTCGTCAAAACTAAAAGGGTTGGGAAGTTGCAAAAGGTTTACCCAAGTAGAAGCTTTGAACCTCTGTAAGCCTTCCAGATTATTGTGCTTTCTTGTATGTACAGCAAAATCCGGTTTATAAGAATCTAGTTTCATAGCTTTCTATTAGCCTTCACAAATGGGCTAATCTCAAATTATTTCTGTAACCTAGACTACAAAATAAATAATCCTCGTGAAAAGTATCTGTCTTATAAATTTACGTTGGCTGGGTGTAAGTGTTTGCTTATATTGCAGACCACAACAGGTATGGCACGACAGGTTGTAGACTGGCCACTAGATCGCATTCCCAAACTAGAATATGTCATTTACTTCTATGCCCTCGCTGCGCGAGCAACAACATCCCCTAATTCGTCAGCTAGCTGATTGTATTGAGGCAGCTTGGCATCAGCACCTAGATTTATCCCCTTACCATTTGCCTAATGAGTTGGGGTATGTGGAAGGTAGATTAGAAGGCGAAAAACTGACGATTGAAAACCGTTGCTATCAAACGCCCCAGTTTCGGAAAATGCACTTGGAACTGGCAAAAATCGGCAATATGCTGGATATTTTGCACTGCGTCATGTTTCCCCGTCCAGAATACAACCTGCCGATGTTTGGTTGTGATTTAGTTGGGGGTAGAGGTCAAATTAGTGCAGCGATCGCAGACCTTTCTCCTATCCAAGTAGAACGCACCTTACCAGAATCTTATACTTCGGCACTGACACAGCTAACAGTGCTTAACTTTTCCCAACCCCGCGAATTACCAGAATGGGGAAATATTTTTTCGGATTTCTGCATCTTTGTCCGCCCCAGTTCCCCTGAAGAAGAAACAATGTTTCTCTCGCGGGTGCGAGAATTTTTAGACATTCATTGCATCCAAGCGATCGCCTCACATCCTGTTTCAGTTGAACAAGTCACCCAAAATCTCGCCGGACAACACAACTACTGCACCAAACAGCAGCAAAACGATAAAACCCGCCGCGTACTAGAAAAAGCCTTTGGTCCAGCTTGGGCAGAAAATTATATGACCACAGTTTTATTCGACCTGCCAACTTAATCATCTTCTCCATCACCCTCATCTCCCCCATCTGTAGGTTCTGTTACGTTTTCAGCTAACGGATAAATGTAGAATTCATTCAACGAGAGTTTTATGGAGTTCCAAAACAGCAACAGGGAGAATAGCAAGGTCTTTGAAGCGAATATCACAAAATGGTTTGTTGTCTTGGTAGGTGCAAACAACTAGAGACAGCTAACTCATTGACCAGAAAGTTAAGGAAACTCTGATGTTAGGAATGTTCAAGTTGACAGACATTTTTTAGTTAGTTAATCGTTGATTCATTTAAGGAAGACTAACTTTTGTAGCAAGATTGTGTCTAACAAAGGCAACAGTCTATTTTTGATGTTTCTTTTCAATTTTGTGACTAACTATAGCTGTAGTGAATGTAGCAGTAAAGTACCGCATCATACCAATTTAGGATTTTGTGTAGAGACGTGATATATCGCGTCTTTATATCTAGATTCATACTGCTTGTGAATTCTGCTAACTCCGATTGCACTCATGTCTCAATAATACTCAGAGTTATTGAATAGCCAGCTACTATAGCGTTTCTCAGTTTCAATACAGACCTAACCCCGCCCCTTAGTAAGCCTCAAAGCCGTTTGGAGAAAGGTCAAAGTGTATTGCATACATAATGAGCGGCTATAGAAAACACCATTTTGTTAAGCCATAGTGTTGAACGTTCATCACACAATGGATTTTTAAGCCATACCCAGCTTGAAACCACTGTTGTTTGTCCTAACAGCTGGCTGTTGATTAAAAACCCTTTTATTTTTACTTCCATCAGCACAATTCAGGTAAATGGGCAACATACTATGTCAAGGGTGACTGAAAAGCCGAAACCAAGTGAACAGACACTAAATCATGAACAACCTAAGATTTGGTGGGGTATCGCTGTAGCCGTGCCAGTAGTAATCGCCGCTGGCATACTAGGTACGGCTAAAATCGAGCAGTTAAGAAAACTAACTACATCCGCACCCGTAATGCCATCTACCAATAGCATTAGTGCTGTAGGGCGTTTGGAACCGCGAGGCGAAGTTGTTAAATTATCCGCCCCATCATCAGGATTAGCACCATCATCACGAATTCAGCAACTTCTGGTGAGAGAGGGTGAACGGGTAAGGCAAGGTCAAATTGTGGCAATTTTGGACAACCGCGATACCCAAATAGCCGGACTACAAGAGGCAAAAGCGAAAGTCCAAGAAGCGCGTGCGAATTTAGCGCAAGTCAAGGCTGGTTCTCCAAGGGATATTCAAGCTCAAAGAGCAGTTATTGCTCGCCTACAAGCGCAGTTAATTGGCGAAAGGAATGCAGCGCAAGCAACGATCGCAAGGGTTGCAGCTCAGTTAAGCGGTGATAAACTTGTCCAACAAGCAACCGTGAATCGCCTAGAAGCTGAACTTAGTGGGCAAAGAGATGCTCTTAGAGCAACGGTTGCACGTATTCAAGCCGAACAGCGCAATGCTCAAGTCGATGCCGGACGCTATGATTATTTATACAAAGAAGGTGCTATTTCTCAGCAAGAACGAGACAGAAGACGCTTGAGTGCAATAACTGCTAATCAGCAGGTAGCTGAAAGCCAAGCTACCCTAAGACAGACATTGGCAACTCTACGACAGCAACTTGCTGAGGCTAGAGCTACCCAAATACAAAATTTAGCAACTTTGCAACAGCAGTTAATCGAAGCCAAAGTTAACCGCGATAAAACTGTCGCAACTTTGCAAAGACAAATCGATGAAGAAAAGGCCAAACTAAGCAGAATTTTAGATGTTAGTCCTACCGATGTGCAAGTAGCGCAAGCCCAAGTTAGTAATGCGATCGCAAATGTCAGAAAAGCCGAAGCAGAACTGAGATTGAGCTACGTTCAAGCACCAATCGCTGGAGAGATTTTAAAAGTTTATACCAAATCGGGTGAAGCGATCGGCGCAAATGGCATTGCTGAAATTGGCCAAACCAATCAAATGTTTGTAATTGCTGAAGTCGCCGAAGACAGCATTGGTAAAGTGCGTCTTGGTCAAAATGCTACTATCACCAGTGATAACGGCGCATTTAACGGTGAATTAAAAGGAACTGTCACTGAAATTGGCAGAAAAATTGGTAAAAAAGATGTGCTGAATACAGATCCAGCCGCAGATGTAGATGCCAGAGTTGTAGAAGTGAAAATTGCTCTATCTCCAGAAGATAGCCAAAAAGTTTCTGGTTTAACTTACGCCAAAGTTCTTGTGGATATTAATAACTAATTAAGTTATACATGAGCAGCAATACCAATTTATAATTTGATATTTTGGATTGAAAATGTTCTTAATTACAAATTATCTTAACTGTGCTTGGATGCCTATAAAATGAATCAAAAAATACCTCTGTCATGGCTACAACTGACAAGGGAAAAAACTCGTCTAGCTGTGGCGTTAGCAGGAATTGCTTTTGCCGATATTTTAATGTTTATGCAGCTTGGCTTTCGAGATGCTCTGTATTATAGTAACGTTCGATTTCATAACAGTTTGCAAGGCGATATTGTTTTAATTAATAGTCAATCTAACGCTATATTGGCGATGAGAAGCTTTTCTCAGCGACGATTATATAAAGCCTTAGAATTACCCGCAGTTCAATCTGTACATCCGATCTATTTAGACTTTACAATTTGGAAAAATCCTGTAACAGGCCGTCCTCGGAGTATTCTAATTTTTGGAATGAACCCAGAAACTAACTTAGTTAATTTACCTGGAGTTCAGGAAAATTTAGATAAACTTAAACTACCTGATGTAGTTCTCTTTGACCGTTCTTCTAGGGTAGAGTATGGGCCGATCGCTGCTAATTATGACCAAGGAAAGCCTGTAACGGCAGAAGTACGAAGGCGGCGAGTTAAAGTAGAAGGACTATTTACGTTAGGTGCATCATTTGGTGCAGATGGTAATTTAATTACAAGCGATCTCAACTTTCTGCGAATATTCAGCAATCGCCAAAAAGGATTAATTGATATTGGGTTAATTAGATTAAAACCGGGAGCCGACGCTAATGTTGTTGCCCAAGAATTGCGAAAGTATTTACCTAATGAAGTGAATGTTTTAACTAAACAAGAATTTATTGATTTTGAGCGGAGTTACTGGGCGAATAGTACAGCTATTGGCTTTATTTTCACATTAGGGACTGTCATGGGTTTCATTGTGGGTACTGTGATTGTTTATCAAATTCTTTACACAGAAGTTGCAGATCACTTAGCCGAGTACGCTACTCTCAAGGCGATAGGTTACACACAAAACTATTTATTGACAGTAATTCTTCAAGAAGCTTTATTATTAGCAGTTCTAGGCTATTTTCCTGGAATAGTTTTTGCCTTATTTATGTATAGCAGCGCCAGAAATGCAACACTTTTGCCAGTTTTTATGAGTTTTGAACGAGCGGTAATGGTATTGATTTTGACTATGCTAATGTGTATTATTTCTGGTGCGATCGCAGTTAGAAAATTGCGCTCTGCCGATCCAGCAGATATCTTTTAATTAATATCATATTAGTTAAAAGATATTAATAATAAATTTGACTTATGCTCATAACTAGCAAATTTAATTTTTAACAGTCACTACAGTTAAAATTTGGAAATAATAATTTGTAACTAACAAAAGCATGATGGAAAAAGAACCTGTAATCGCCATTAAAAATCTTAATCACTTCTATGGCAAAGGCGCACTGAGGAAACAGATATTATTTAATATCAACCTAGACATTTATCCAGGTGAGATTGTGATTATGACGGGGCCATCAGGTTCAGGGAAAACAACATTACTGAGCTTAATTGGTGGTTTACGGTCTGTACAAGAGGGAAGTTTAAAATTTTTAGGTGAAGAACTTATTGGCGTCAGTCAAAACAAATTAGTGCAGATGCGACGCAACATTGGTTATATTTTCCAAGCTCACAATTTGCTAGGGTTCTTGACAGCCAAGCAAAATGTGCAAATGGCGGTAGAATTGAACGATAATATTTCTCAAGCAGAAGCAATGGCTAAATCAAAAGCTATGCTGGGGTCTGTAGGTCTAGAAGAACGAGTTGATTACTACCCAGATAATCTTTCTGGTGGACAAAAACAAAGAATTGCGATCGCCCGC
Source organism: Nostoc sp. DedSLP03 (assembly GCF_034530815.1). Taxonomy (NCBI): domain Bacteria; kingdom Bacillati; phylum Cyanobacteriota; class Cyanophyceae; order Nostocales; family Nostocaceae; genus Nostoc; species Nostoc sp. DedSLP03. The sequence continues at coordinate 21,769 of NZ_JAVRCK010000059.1, read as the reverse complement.
GCCTTGGTGAATCGTCCCCCCTTGGTACTAGCAGACGAACCAACAGCAGCATTAGATAAACAATCAGGACGCGATGTCGTGGAAATAATGCAGAGTCTAGCCAAAAATCAAGGAACTACTATCTTATTAGTGACACACGACAACCGTATTTTAGACATAGCCGATCGCATCGTCGAAATGGAAGATGGTCTTTTAACCCGTAATTCCCCCAATACAGTTATTCAGTCATGATTTTAGTCATTTGTCCTTTGTCATTTGTCCTTTGTCATTTGTCCTTTGTCCTTTGTCCTTTGTCCTTTGTCATTGACCAATGACAACCATAATTTATTGTCTAGCCGAGCCTGATTTTTTAACTCCAGGTGACTTTGGTGGAGTTGGAGTATTTGGTTGGCGACTAGTACGAAAAGTTACATTCACGCCTTCATTCGATTGTTCTAGCACTAGTAAAGGCGTAGGTTTAGCCTTTTGATCCCAATGCATAGTAGCAATCCGACCTTGAATTATTGGTTGCCAACTATCTTCGTCTTCTATCGGGCTAAGGTAAGTTTCTATACAATCAATAATTTGACTAATAGTCGCAGAAGTTGCTTGCGTCGGTAACTTCATTAACTTGATTTGAATCCGAAACAGCACTCGTTTGGCAGAATTCCCTGGACTACCAGTTTCATACTCGACATCAAAAATTTCATCTACTTGCCGTCCAGCACTATTAGCAATTCCAACCGATCCTTGTTGGGCTTGACTTGGACGCAGGGCTTGAGAAATTTTTTCTTTGATTTGAATCTTTATTTGATTAAGAATTGCAAAGTGAAACACCTCCTCTGACATCCGCATCCGCAGATAATCGAGGTTAAAGTCCCGTGAGTTCACCAAATCGGGATTAGTTTCCATTTTGCGAATTGTTTCCAGCGCCAGCTTAAACTTTTTCTCTAATTCTCGCGCGCGGAATTGCTCAAACTTAAGTTTTTTCTCCAGCTTATCCTTCTGGAGTTTAATATACACAATCAAAGCAATCACCACTAAAGCCAGTCCTCCAGAAGTTACCAACAATAATGGTGGTATTTGAGGATTACTTGCTGGCACTTCCTGGGATGCCTTTTTAGTAGCCTTTTTCCCAGAGGATTGGGCAAGAAACATTGAAGTGGACATGGTGGGAAACTGAAAAACTTGACTCCTGATGTTTAGGATGCCCAAATCTTCAAGGTCATCTTGCTGTATGATTAATATTTTTTACAGCCTGTTACAAACCTTATATGTCCAGACATTTGAGCCTCTCTCCCCTATCTGAGGTTTCATTTACAAGCTTTAGCAATATTCGTCTGATAGCCACAGATATGGATGGCACCTTGACTAAACGAGGAAAATTTACTCCCACACTGTTACAAGCTTTAGAGGACTTAGCCGCAGCTGACATTAAAGTGCTAATTGTCACCGGACGTTCGGCTGGGTGGGTAAGTGGATTGAGTAGTTTGATGCCAGTCGCAGGTGCAATGGCAGAAAATGGCGGTTTGTACTTTCCACCTGGAAATCAGAAACCAATAGTTTTAACACCTATTCCCGATTTAGTTCAACATCGCCAGCACTTAGCTATGACTTTTGAGAATTTACAAACTAAATTTCCCCAAATCCAAGAATCTACTGATAATCGCTTTCGCATCACCGACTGGACTTTTGATGTAGCTGGTTTGCGTGAAAACGAACTACAAACCTTAGATCATCTTTGCCAACAAATGGGTTGGGGATTTACCTATAGCAACGTGCAGTGTCACATTAAACCCCAAGAGCAAGACAAAGCTGTGGGATTGTTGCAAGTATTGCGCGAATATTTACCCCCGTATTCACCAGAACAAATTGTCACTGTTGGCGATAGTCCCAATGATGAAAGTTTATTCGATCGCCGTTATTTTCCTGTTTCTGTAGGCGTGGCTAACGTGCTGGAATATGCGGATAAATTGCAATATCAGCCTGCTTATATGACCGCAGCTGCCGAAGGCGATGGATTTTGTGAGTTATCCAGTTACATTTTGCAAAGCTTCCAAATCCCAAATTAGGGGAATTAGAATTTGCTCTAAAATAATCTTGTAGCACTGATTTTACAACCACGATCAAAACATAAAAGGATACAAAGTAAGTTAATTTATTTATGGAAATTCTTAATTTTGAATTTTGAATTTTGAATTCGGAGCAAAGCGACGTGACGGCTACTTTACCTGTTAGTGTCGAATCAGAAATCTTCTACCCTAGTGCTGATGGTCAACCAGTGGCAGAAACCTACGACCACCTTTATGCTTTACTAACTACCTTAGAAGTCCTGAAACAGTATCTGGCAAATCGTCAGGCAACAGTGTTGGGAAATCAATTTCTTTACTATGCACAAGGCTTTCCCAAGTTGCGGGTAGCCCCAGATGTGATGGTGATTTTTGATGTTGCACCTGGCGGTCGAGATAATTATAAAGTTTGGGAAGAGGGTCAAGTACCGACAGTTATTTTTGAAATGACATCCTTTGGTACTAAAGGACAAGACGAAATCTTCAAAAAGACCCTTTATGAGCAGCTAGGCGTCAAGGAATACTGGCTATTTGACCCGAAAGGCGAGTGGGTAGAACAACAGTTACGTGGCTATCGCCTGCGGGGAGAAATCTACGAACCTATACAAGATGGACGCAGTGAACCCTTACAACTGCGTTTGGTGGTTGAGGGAAGGCTAATTGGGTTTTACCGAGAGGATACAGGGGAAAAATTACTGATACCTGATGAACTGGTAGAAGCTTTAAGGCAGGAAGTTTTAGCAAGACAGCAAGCAGAAGAACTAGTAGAACAAGAACGCCAACGAGCTGAACAAGAACGCCAACGAGCTGAACAGGAACGCCAACGAGCTGAACAGGCAGAATTGCAGATAGAACAGTTAAAGGCAAGGTTGCGATCGCTCAATTTAGACCCCGATACTATTGAGTAACCCGCAAGGTGTAATTCCAGAAGTTATTATAGCTACGCCCGTGCGAAACATTGCCTTCCTCGTCCCTACTTCCAAGCCAAAATATTTTAGGGTTTGTTCAGCAACCCAAAGATCAGTATCAATTGCTTTAAGCATTATAATTTTTGAATTGGGGTCGTTGCTGGACTATAAAAATTGCTGCACGCTGTAGTAAAGACAAGCTAGACTGCCAACGATATAAACTAGCCAAGTTCCGAAAAAACCGATCGCCCTGCCTAGTGATGGACCATAAGTCTGTATTAATCCCCAGGCATGGGCAATCCGAGCTAGTGTCAATAGAGTACCTAGCATCCACAATAGTTCATTCCCTGCCTGCATCCACTCTAAGGCAATTAGGAACATGAGGCTAAGGGGTACGTATTCTGTAAAGTTACCATGTGCTCGGATAGTACGCTGCAACACCCCATCTTCGATGTTTTTTGTGATATTAGACTGTTGGGTTATTTTTTCCACAAACTCTGCCCAAGCATTCGGATGATCTAAGTAATTGGGCTGTGAGGCAACCTCAGATGAAGATGCACCATGCCAAATCCGAGTACGGGTGCGTTCCATTGCTACTCGATAAGATAAACCCAAAGCAAGTAGCCCATGACAGCCGATAAAGAAGGTTGAAATAGGAATCATAACAGGCATTGACAATCACTCAAATCAAAATCCTAATACCAATTCAATTAATGATTGCAACACATCCTTGGGTGAAGACGCGATGAATCGCGTCTCTACAAATGGTCTATTTGTCGCATTCTTTTTTCAAATTGGTATAACTTTGAAAATACTTGGCTGCAATTGTTACTGTCTTTTCAATTCTTGCGAAATATCCAAATCTGCTTTTTGAGACAATAGAGTTGAAGCATTTAAATTGCTGTTAATACTTGATTGCCTCTGCTCATGAATCTGCTAAAAGAGTTTTTGTTCAATCCCCCAGAACGGAAAATTCCCCTCGATCAGTCCCCACTAGAAGCTCTACCCCAGTGGGGACACTGGTTAGAAACACCAGAGTTGATGGTAGCAATCATTCCGCCAGGACATTTAGAAGTCAATATTCGCTCACCACTTAACCTTGTGGTAACAAGTTTTGGGCAAACTCGTGGGATTGCGGCCTTCAATGCCGATCGCCTGCAACCTTATCAAGCGCTACCAGGAGGTTTTGATATTGTGCCTCAAGGCAGTACTTATACTTCAGTGGAAGATGCTTCTTGTTTTGTGGTGTTTGGATATTCCCAATCTTTTCTAGAACGCATAGTCAAAGTGGAAGCAGAGGGACAGACAATTGAATTACAGCCAGGGCAAATTCCTAAGACTCATTGGGGTTTGAGTGCTGCGATCGCTATGCAAGAGTTTTTTTATAATGGACAAACTGGTGGTGCATTTTACTTAGAATCAGTTGCAACAGCGGTGTTGGCACAAATCATTTACCGACGTTCAAACCTATCTGGACGGCTCAAACGTCCACCAGAGTTTTTAGACCCAAATTTGTTAAAGTCTGCCTTGGAATACATCAGAGCGCATTTATCCCAGGAACTTAACCTCAAACAAATTGCTGCTGCAGTAGGATTCAGTCCCTACCATTTCGCACGAGCATTTAAGGTAACAACTGGACTGTCACCTTATCAATATATTCTCCGGTGTCGGCTGGAACTTGCCCAACAACTGTTACAAAGCCAAAAGCGATCGCTGGTACAGGTAGCCGTAGAAGCAGGATTTGCTAACCAAAGTCACATGACATCTGTATTTCAACGAATGCTACACATAACTCCCAAGCGTTATCAGCAAGAAACAAGTAATATTTTAGACCATGTATAAAACCGATATATGTGTAGTTTTCTGCAAGACGGTTTAAAAAACTTTATCCTGTCTGGGTTTACAATTTGCTACATCTGAGTTTTTCAGCCATCATTTACAATAGAAAATCAAGCCTTTTAAGATCATTTTCCAGATTTTTGGTTATATATTGGCTAAATGTTAAGTAGACAATTTGTTACCTGTGTGTTTGCCACATTTATTACCTGAGACAGAATACAATAGATGAATCTCTAGCGCGTTTCAATCTAGTAAGTCTCAACAATACTGATTTTATTGAGAAGACTGTTTTATACAGTCATTTCCAAGTAAAACTGAATAAAAGGATAAATAAACCGCCAGCCCTTTAAGCACCCAGAGACGCTAAGAGATTAACAGATACTTCAAGCACAGGTTAGCGTTTTATTTCCTACTTCCACTAGAAAGTCCAAGATCGATAAGAATTTACCTTTAAATAGTGAGGTATAAAATTATGCAAGAAATTGAAAGATTTTTTGGCAACTTGTTCAGTGGCATAATCAACCGCTTTAAGTATTCTGCGATGGACGCTGCCGATCGCAAAATGAGAGAAACCATCGACGATCAGATCGAGCAACGGCGACAAAAACCTAAACCCGAAGATCGAGAAGACCGCTAGTAGACCTTTAAAACAGCAAGATTTTCATTAATAGTGCTGCCCAATTGTTGAGTAGGCAGCGCTATTTTCTTGACCTCGCTCGGTCAAGCAACTGCAACTCTTCAGAATATGTTAACCTAGTATGGTTAACTAATCTCGCACATCTAAGAATTCGGGTGTTTCCCGATTGGGAAATACACTTGGATGGAGGTTTAACCCGAATCGGAGTTGAAAATTATATGCCAGTAGTTTCATTGGCTCAAATGATGGAGTCAGGGGTTCACTTTGGGCATCAGACCCGGCGTTGGAACCCAAAAATGTCTCCTTACATTTATACTTCCCGCAATGGCGTGCATATTATCGACTTGGTGCAAACTGCCCAGTTGATGGATAATGCTTACAACTACATGCGATCGCACGCAGAACAAGGGAAGAAATTTCTTTTTGTCGGTACTAAGCGTCAAGCAGCTGGAATTATTGCCCAAGAAGCTAGCCGTTGTGGTTCCCACTACATTAACCAACGCTGGTTGGGCGGAATGTTAACCAACTGGGCAACCATCAAAACACGGGTTGACCGTCTAAAAGATTTAGAACGCCGTGAAGAAACCGGCGCACTAGATTTATTGCCGAAAAAAGAAGCATCTATGCTACGTCGGGAAATGACGAAGCTTCAGAAATACTTGGGCGGCATTAAAACAATGCGGAAAGTGCCCGATATCGTGGTAATCGTAGACCAACGCCGGGAATATAACGCAGTTCAAGAATGCCAAAAGCTGAATATTCCCATTGTGTCCATGTTGGATACAAACTGTGACCCCGATGTAGTAGATATCCCCATCCCAGCAAACGACGATGCTATTAGGTCAATTAAACTGATAGTCGGAAAATTGGCAGATGCCATTTATGAAGGTCGTCATGGTCAGCTGGATGTTGAAGATGATTACGAAGATTACGACGGTAGTGAGTATGACGATGACTACGAAGAAAGCGAATATACTGATGCCGTACTTCCCGACGAGGAAACAGAAGAATAGTGCTGAGTAGAAGAGTGCTAAGTCCTGAGTAAGATAGAAAGACTCAGCAAATTGAATAGTGCTGAGTCTTGATTTTTGAAGTTGTAAGTTGTGATTTGTCAATGAAGAATAAAATTGATAACTGAACACTCAAAACTCAGCACGGGCTAAACGCCGAGCTAACGCTAACAAAACTCAGTACTCAGTACTAAATTAGGTGAGTGATTACAACTCGAGGTCAAGTTAGGAATTGAGGCAACATGGCGGAAATATCTGCAAAACTCGTCCAAGAGCTACGCCAAAAAACTGGTGCTGGCATGATGGACTGCAAAAAAGCGCTGATAGAGACTAATGGCAATATAGAAGAAGCCATAGACTGGCTACGGAAAAAGGGCATCTCTAAGGCGGGGGGAAAAAGCGATCGCATTGCGGCAGAAGGTCTAGTAGACACTTACATTCAGCCTGAAGGTCGAGTGGGTGTACTCATAGAAGTCAACTGCCAAACCGACTTTGTTGCTCGTAACGAGGCTTTTAAAGCTTTAGTTAAGAATCTAGCAAAGCAAGCAGCGACAGCTGATAGTGTTGAGTCTTTGCTGGCTCAACCCTATATTGATAATGAAAGTGCGACAGTAGAAGAATTTATCAAGCAAACCATTGCCACCCTTGGTGAAAACATCCAAGTGCGCCGCTTTGTTAATTTTGCAATAGCAGAAGGCACACAAGGTGTAGTAGACAGCTACATTCACACTGGCGGTCGAGTTGGTGTATTAGTAGAACTGGGTTCCCAAACTGAGTCAGTGGCTGCTAATTCAGAGTTCCAAACCTTAGCACGGAACACTGCAATGCAAGTTGCGGCTTGTCCCAATGTTGAGTATGTGAGCGTAGACCAAATCCCCGCCGAAATTGCTCAAAAGGAAAAAGACATTGAAATGGGCAAGGATGATTTGGCGAACAAGCCTGAAAACATCAAAGAAAAGATTGTTCAGGGACGGATTGAAAAACGCCTGAAAGAATTGACTTTGCTCGATCAGCCTTACATTCGCGATCAGAGTATTTCCGTAGAAGACTTGATAAAACAAGTCAAGGCTCAATTAGGTGAAGAGATTCAAGTGACTCGCTTTGTCCGTTATATACTGGGCGAAGGCATTGAAAAGCAAGAAATCAGCTTTGCTGATGAAGTAGCTGCACAAATGGGCACTAAGTAATATTAGTCGTTGGTCATTAGTCATTAGTCTTTACCAAGGACAAAAGACAAATGACTAATGACTCTTTAAAAAACAGGTCAGGTTATTTGCTTGGCCTGTCTTTTATTTAGTAAAAGACGTGAAATATCGCATTTAATTTAAAATCTAAAATTCTCTGAAAAGTTATCCTAAAATAAATTTGTACATTTGTACTATGTAATGGTTCAGATGGGCAAGAGCGAAAAAATATGGCAAGAGCAATCGAGCGAATTGAGCAGGATATTGCAGCACTCCAAGAAGCGATCCGGGCGATCGCAATCGAACTACAAAGTGCTTATGCTAGTTATCTAAACACCTTGGGGCTAGCTGTACGCAAACAGTTGATTCTCGCAAGTTACCACCTCTGTACCCAAGGATATCCCGAAAACTTTTTGCATTTGTCATTGAATCAGCGCCAACAATTGCAACAAGCCGTCCGCAAGTTGGGTGAACTCGCAGCTGAACAATTGCTCATTTATCTTACAACTGAAGAATCAGGGGAAGATGAGGGAGATGAGATGGATGAAGGAGATGAAATACATGAGGTGGATGAGGAAGTAACACCCTCTTCATCTTCACTATTTCTTGACACTTCTAATTCTCAGTATCTCACTGCCAACACCTCCGATCCTATAGAACTGGCAAAATGGCAACAGAAATTAGAAGAGGTTGCGCAAGATATACTGAAAAAACTTTCGCATGATGCTAATCTTTTGTTACAAAAAGCTGGAGTATTACCGAAAAAATTACCAGAACCGATTTTAGCAGCAGCGGCGGCAGCATCAGAAGCATCTGCTGAAGTCATGCCAGGGCCACCCAATTTATTAAACTTAGTAATTGAAATTGAAAATGAGCAACAGTCAGAAGATTCTGGACTGACTCAAATTATGGCTATTAACCTGCGGCTAGGAGAAATTGAATTTGCTGATGTGACACTTTCCTCCGATCGCAAGCGAATCCGCAGTATTTTAGTTCAGCTAAACAAACTAGGACGAGAGTATAAAAAAAGATATAAAGAAAAGGCGATCGCTGAAGCGGAAGCTGCATGGCGCGCTAGTTGGTTTGAGGATTAGTCATTTGTCCTTTGTCCTTTGTCATTTGTCAATTGTCAATTGTCAATTGTCCTTTGTACTTTTAATAATGACTAATAACCAATGACCAATGACTAATGACCAATAACCAATGACCAATGACTAATGACCAATGACCAATGACTAATGAAAAACCAGATTGGATACGATTGCACAAAGCCTTGGCAATAGAAGCTGAACGTGGCTTTACAGACTTGATGGGCAGAGAATACCGTTTCAGTGAATTTCTCAGCTTAACTTTGGGCAAATTCCCAACAGGCTTACCCCAAATTGAACGCCGTCGTTGGCAAGGACTAGCGGTGCAATTTGCTAGTTATCCACATCTAGCACTGGAAGAAAGGCAGCATTTAGTAGCAGAGACTCGTAGGTATCTTTCCCAACTACAGCAAGAGGAGCAGGGGGAACAGGGTAAGCAGGGGAGCAGGGGAGCAGGGGAGCAAGGGAAAACTTATCAATCCAAAGTTCAAAATCCAAAATCTCCAATTGTGACTGAGGTGAGTCGGAGACTTGCACCGAAAATTGAGCAAAAGCTCAGTGATTTACCAGAAATAGGTTTTAAAAAAGCTGATAATTTGGCACGGCTTGGTTTACATACCGTCCGTGACTTGCTTTTCTACTATCCTCGTGACCATATTGATTATGCGCGTCAGGTGAATATCCGCGAGTTACAAGCGGGTGAGACGGTGACAATAGTGGCAACTGTAAAGCGTTGCAACTGCTTTACTAGTCCTAAAAATCAGAAATTATCAATTTTAGAATTGGTAGTAAAAGATAACAGCGGTCAAATCAAAATTGGGCGTTTTTACGCAGGTACGCGCTTTAGCAGTCGCGCTTGGCAAGAAAGTTTAAAACGCCGTTATCCAGTAGGTAGCATTCTGGCAGCCTGTGGATTGGTGAAAGAAAGTAAATACGGCTTGACATTAGATAATCCAGAACTAGAGGTTTTAGCAAGTCCAGGAGATACGATTGAGTCGTTAAATATTGGGCGGGTAGTACCAATTTATGGACTAACTGAAGGCGTGGTGGCGAATACAGTGCGACAGGCGGTAATTGCTGCTTTGCCTGCTGCGGCTAACCTGAAAGATCCTTTGCCAAGTGGTTTGCGGCAGAAATATGGTTTGATGGAATTGAAAGATGCGATCGCTAACATCCATTTTCCCAGCGATAGCGCCGTCCTACAAGTTGCCCGTCGTCGCCTAGTTTTTGACGAATTTTTCTACTTACAACTTGGGTTACTGCAACGTCAACAGCAAGCAAGGGCGATTCAAACCAGCGCCATTCTTGTCCCACGCGGTCAACTTGTAGAGAAATTTCACGAAATACTGCCTTTTCAACTCACTGGCGCCCAGCAACGAGTTCTCAACGACATTCTCAACGATTTACAAAAACCTGTGCCAATGAATCGTTTGGTGCAAGGTGATGTCGGTTCTGGTAAAACAGTCGTCGCCGTGCTGGCTATCCTTGCAGCAATTCAATCTGGCTACCAAGCGGCGCTGATGGCTCCTACAGAAGTTTTGGCAGAACAACATTATCGCAAGTTAGTTAGCTGGTTTAATCTACTGCATTTACCAGTGGAATTACTGACAGGTTCTACTAAAGCTGCGAAACGAAGACAAATACATTCTCAGCTAGGAACTGGTGAATTACCTCTGTTAGTAGGAACCCATGCGTTGATTCAAGACCCTGTAAACTTCCAACAATTAGGGTTAGTAGTCATAGATGAACAGCATCGCTTTGGGGTAGAACAAAGGGCACGTTTGCAGCAAAAAGGCAATCAACCTCATGTGTTAACTATGACAGCTACCCCGATTCCCCGAACCTTAGCACTGACGATACACGGGGATTTAGATGTCAGCCAAATTGATGAGTTACCACCGGGACGACAAAAGATTCAGACAACAGTATTATCTGGTCAGCAACGCAACCATGCTTACGACCTGATCCGCCGAGAAATTGTCCAAGGTAGACAAGTTTATGTGGTTTTGCCTTTGGTGGAAGAATCAGAAAAATTAGACTTGCGATCGGCTGTTGACGAGCATCAAAAGTTACAAGAAAGTGTTTTTCCCGACTTTCAAGTTGGGTTGCTACACGGTCGCATGAGTTCAGCCGAAAAGGATGAAGCAATAACCAAATTCCGTGAAAACCAAACGCAAATTTTGGTTTCTACTACAGTTGTTGAGGTAGGTGTAGACGTACCTAATGCTACAGTAATGCTCATTGAAAATGCAGAGCGATTTGGCTTATCACAACTGCATCAACTGCGGGGGCGCGTTGGTCGGGGTGCGGCTCAGTCTTATTGTCTATTGATGAGCAGTTCTAGAAGTCCTGATGCTCAACAACGGTTGAAGGTATTGGAACAATCTCAGGATGGCTTTTTCATCTCAGAAATGGATATGCGTTTTCGTGGGCCCGGGCAAGTACTGGGAACTCGTCAATCGGGAGTGCCAGATTTTACCTTAGCGAGTTTGGTTGACGATGAAGAAGTTTTACTTTTAGCGCGACAAGCAGCCGAGAAAATAATAGAAATGGATGTTACTTTAGAGCGTTGGTATTTAATGAAAGAAGAGTTGAAGTATCGATATGAGCGTTTAATGGGTGGAGCAATTTTGACTTAATTTATCTTGTCTTGATGATAAACAGCGACTAAATACACCTATCTTTCCTAAAAATTTAGTTAGGAGTCCAGATAGAATTGGGGAATGTAGTAATGCTATCCATCGTTTAGGTCAAGCTTTATAGAAAATTGTTTATAGTGAAAATTATAAAAATCCTCTATTTTTGTGCTTTGAAACATTCTTCAAGTTTGTTTGTATAATCTTCTTTACTCTTGAACATCTTTCCAGCAGAGGGTAGATGCCCCACAGGTGCTGTCTCGTTAAATATGAGGTCACTATTCGTTTTTCGATACCAGTCGATCTTCTTTTCAAATTCACTTTGGTTAGGTTTGACTTTTTCCCAAATATTCCGTTGCTTCTGAAAACCGAAGTTACGGCTGGACTGTTCCCAAAGGTTATTTATCTCTGTTAAATATCCGCATTTAATATTGTTGCTGTTTATACTTGTAATATAGCCTGCTTGTGTTCCAGAAAACTGGCGTATGAGATCAGAAGTGGTTTGATCTGCATCACGCCAATTCTTAGCAAATAGTTGTTTATTGAGTTTAGATATAGATGGTTTCTCTAGATTCTCTAAAGATTGATATATTGAATATCCCATGAAGCCAAATAACAGAAATGCTCCCACTACATATAATTTATTTTTATGCTGAGAAACTTTTGCAAAATTTGATTGAGGCTGTGATACAGAGAGTTGAGGGTAGTTTAATTGTTGTGGAGAAATAATAGTAGCATTTAGACTTTCTAGCTTGAGATTAGGTTCAGTACTAACAATAGCAGGTTTAATCCCGCACTCCTCAAGTCTTGATATGAGTGCAGAAAATCGATGCACTACCGTATTAGAATAACCCCAGTTCAACCATTCTCTGCAATATGGGAGATGTCCATCAGCAGCGTTTAAGCTGAAGATTAGATTATCCTGACTTCTCCAGTTTCCTTCTATAGACCAGCCGACGCGATCGCCAAAACTCTTAAAAGTGTCGTATCCCGAACTTTTACTTCCTCCAAGACTTCCCCAAATACGCTGTTGCACACTAAAACCAAAACGTCCGTTACTGTATTTCACCCAAAGTTGGTCAATTTCACTTAGACTTTCACACGATAATTGTCTACAATCTTCTGCTTGGAGCTTGCCTTCCTGTTCACGACCAGATAACTTAAGCATAATAGCCCTAGTTTTCTGATCTGCTTCCTTCCACTTACCTGCTACTAATAAGTCTTGTAGTTGACTACAGTCTGTTGTTAAGGTAGCGCTAAAGTCATCAATTAGAGGTTCTGTAGAAGTTGATTGTATCTTTGGTTTGTCTTGAATATCAGAAATAACGCTGTTAGGGATATCAATATTATTTCCTTTAAAACTAAATGCCTCTGTTGAAAATGCATTTTCATTACTATTAATCGATTCTCTGTTTGGAGTAATTCGCGCTTCAATCAATGCTACATCCTCATCTTTAAGCCCCCAAAATTTTTGATAGTCTTTTAACTGGTTGCGAGTGTACTTACTTATAGGATTTTCAGCTTGAATTGCTTCAGATAACACCTGCTCGTATTGCTGCAATTTTGCCTCGTACTCTCGATACGGTTTGAGAACTTCTGTTTCAATAACAGCAGCTTCTTCAGGAGTTAGTTGCAAACTATCTCGTTTGAGGTCTAGCAATTTGCGGGCAATAGGAGGAATATTACTGTCTTTGAGGCGATCCTCAACATCTTGGCGATATTTCAGCTTTGGATCTTCAACTCGCACTTTAGCCAGTAGTATCTTACTGCCTTCTCTAATTGGATAGATTTCAGGCTTCATTTTGCCAGGAGCAGTTTCTTGTACTTTTTCGCTAGCATATTCGTGCAACTCATCAATAGAAACTGCTCCATCTTGATCTTTATCTGCTATTCCAGTTTTAATACCTTCAACTAAAAAATGCGTATAAACTGAGAGGTCAAAACGCTGACTCTCAAAAGAATACTGAGTTGACGTACTAGATGTGAGAACAGCTCGTCCTTCTCCACCTAATTGTTGCTTGACAGGCACAGAACCATCATCTTTGGCAGTCATTCCTTGGGCAAAAGCGCCACTGAAGCAACAATCCAGAATCACTACTTGTCGCTTCGAGCAGCTATTGCTCATAATATTTTGTACATAACTCGCTGCTACTGCTGTAGGTTGAACGAGTGCTTCTTGTTCTTTGCGGGTATTATGAGCAGCCAAATAAAGATTGCCACTATCATCTTTCACTCCATGACCAGAGAAAAAAAGTAGCAGGAGATCATCTCTTTTACGATTTATAAACAATGTATGAATTGCTTCTTCCATAGCCTGTCGCTCAGGATTAATCAGCGGTATCACTTGATCAAAACCGCCGATTGCTGGATTTTCTAAAACTTCGTGTATCGCCTCCACATCTTTGGGAGGCGCTGTTAAGGAAGAAAGACCATTTCCATATTCGCCAACCCCAATTAACAATGCTACCTTAGCCATCTGTGACTCTCTATCCTGCTACGAATTTCTGTTATTGTGGTTAATGTTTAGGTTATCATGAGTACCCTATACCTTATACAGTCCACATCGCGATCATTCCAGACTCGATTACTGTGCTGAGATTTGCCTAGAGGTAGAACGATCGCAATCCTATTTTCGATAAGCAGGAATCAATTTTTAATCACGATACTTGCTGCATTTCAGCATAGGCTTCATAAACACCCTTCACGTTGTACCAATTGAGGAAAATTCGGGCAATTTCTAAAGCCAATTGCGGTTTACCTAAGTTAATTAGCCATTGCAATAATGGAGCCATTGTTCGTTCATTTAACGTACCATTTAGTGACAAAATTCCCCAAAGTAAACGATGCAGCCAAGTCATTTGAATCATCATTCGCACTTCCCATGTAGGATGCTTTTGATAAAACAAAACTCCCATACGTCCGCGTTGAATTTCTTGGTCAATTAATCGGGGAATTTGTTCTAAATTAAATGCTGGATGCCAGTGATATCCTACGGCTTCTGGACATTTAATTAGTGTCAAACCTAGTTTTTTTAGCCGCACACCTAATTCTAAATCTTCCCAGCCATAGAGTTGAAAACTAGTATCAAAAAGTCCGGCTTTATCTAACCAATGTTTGGGAATTGCTACATTTCCAGTAGCAAAAAAAGCTGCTGAAAAATCTGTAACTTTGTAGGGTTCAGCCGTTGGATTGTTGAAATTACAAGTATTAATAACTGCACCGTAAGTGAAAAAGCGATCGCTCCCCAATTTCTCTTTCCCCTTTACTAGTGCTTCAGCATGAGCTTGCAAGAAATTCTTCAGCACTACTAAATCGCTATCAATAAAGATAATTGTGTCTCCCTGCGCCTGTTCTACCCCCAAATTCCGAGCCGCAGCTGGGCCAGCATGATCTTGCTCAAACCAGCGCACATGAGGAAACTCTTCTTTGTGTGCTGCTAACCACTCCAATGTGCCATCAGTAGAACCATCATCTACCAAGACAATCTCGTAATCAGTAACCGTTGGCTGACTCAACTCCTGCACCTCCAAGGCGCGGAGGCACTTTTCTAAAATCGGTTGGCGATTATAAGTCGGTATCACAACACTGAAAAACACAGTCTCACCCACAACACTATTTACACATCTCCAGGATAGGACAGATGAGGCGCTGACACTGTTCCTTAACTGATTTTCGTTGAGAAAAACAGCAAAAGAATGCAACAGAAGTATAAAACCTCTCGCTAAAGCATCGGTGAGAGTGCAGTCAGCGCGGGTGGGGTATCTATCGCCGACATTTTTTAATTGGTATAACTTCTTACTTTGAGATTTAGTAGCGAAAAAAGGCTTTAATCAACTACAAAATAAATCCTCATTAATCAAGATATAACCTAGCGTTAATTTTTGGTCATTAGATTATATGACAAACTGAAAATTTTTTGTCTAGTTAGCTGACCTAAACAGCAAACAACCTTTTGTTAGTAACAGGTTACTGACTATTCAAAATATATGGCATTTCACGTAAATAATTGATGGCTTTTTCTACCAGTAATCAAGATTTGCTTTTACAAAATTCTTGATGTCACAACAGAGGAAAGTTTGATGTCTAAATTAAGTCGCAGACAAATTTTAGTATTTTTTGCTGGCAGTACTGGTGCGGCTGTCTTAGGAGACACAATTATAGATGGTGTTTCCAGTATTGCCGGAGCAACCAACAAGCCACTGAGCTTTACACCAGTGCGCTTACCCCATTCCTTACCCGTTTATAAACAGCAGAAAAGTTTCTTGCCAACGGGAATCGGTCAGGGACAGGTAATCAATCCATCTGCAAATACGAAATTAAATAGCTACAACGTAGTTGACGATCTGGTAGTGCCACCAGAATATGAACGTTACGTAATTATCAGCTGGGGCGATCGCGTCTTTCCTAACAAAGATGAATATTTCGGTTACAACAACGATTATACGGGTTTCATTCCTCTGGGTAGAAGCAACGATGTCGGCTATTTGTGGGTTAATCACGAATACGTCAGTTTTCCATTTTCTGATCTAGCACCAGAAGCTCCTGCTGATGTTAAAGGATTGCCTACCACCTTTGAATCAGTGATTGGCTGGGCTTTACCTACTACCAGAGGTATTGAATTTGACGGCGAAGTTCTATATAACTTAGGCGGATCGATCGTCCGCATCTCCCGACGTAATTCTAGTAGCCGTTATGCAGTGGTTAAAGGTGATGCCAGAAATCGTCGCCTTCATGGTCTTTCTGGGTTGGGAATTAATAGCCAAAGGAGTGATGAATATAAAAATGTCACTTCTTGGGGAAGTCGCAGCTACCAAAAAGGCGATCAAAACTATCTCATCGCCACTGGCCCGGCTGCAACCCAAGTATTTAACCTCTCCTCTGATGGATTAGGTAACAAAATTATTGGCACTAGTTATAACTGTTCTGGCGGTACAACTCCTTGGGGAACTATTTTAAGTGGTGAAGAGAACTTTCAAGGAAGTGCAGGAGGTTTTGTTGGTGTTACAGAACCAGTCAACCCTAATGGTACTCAAACAGGTTACATCGATGGTACTACTGGTAAGACCTTCGGTTTAGTTGGTGAAAAATACGGTTGGATTGTCGAAATTGACCCTGTTAATCCAAATTTCCGCCCTCGCAAGCACACTTCATTAGGTCGTTTCCGTCATGAAAACGTTGCCATCCGTGCCGAAGCTAGGAAACCATTAATCGCCTACATGGGTGATGATAGACGTGGGGGACACACCTGGAAATTTATCAGTGCAGGTATTATTTCTTCACCAACCAGTAAAGCCAACAGCAGTTTATGGGAAAGTGGTACATTGTATGTCGCCCGTTATAATCCAAATGGTACGGGTCAATGGATACCGTTACGTTTAACCACTCCTACCAATCCAATTTCGCCATCGTTAATATCTTCTGTGGAGTTTGCTGCTTTGGGTTCGGCTCAAAGAAATGGTCTTTTACCGCTACCAAAACGTAATGGTATTGCAGGTGAAACTACAGATGGCGGTTCCCTCGCAGTCGATCGCACCAACGAAGCAGAGAGACTACCTGCTTATCAAGGTAAGAAGTTATCTGACTTCTACACTTCCCAAGGTGCTATTCTTAGTGATGCTTTTTTAGCAGCGAATTTGGCTGGCGGAACTCCGACAGCACGTCCAGAAGATATAGAAGTGCATCCGACCACCAAAGAAGTATTCATTGCCTATACTGACGGTGCACCAGGAGGCGACGGTTATCCAGATTCGCGCATTTTCCAGGTTGCCAAGTTGAATACAAACGTCAACGCAACACAGCAATCCGGGGGATTGTACAAGATTATTGAAGATAGTGCCGATGGTACAGGTTTAACCTTCCGTTGGCAGAGATTTGCCCAAGGTGGAGAAGCCGGATCGATTTCTGGTGCTGGTTTTGCCAACGTCGATAACCTAGTCTTCGACAATAAGGCCAATATTTGGGGGGTAACAGATATGTCTACTACCACTCACAATGGTTTTAATGTCGGTGCTGCCGGTACTGTAACTACCATCGACCATACAGCCAGTGGTAATGTCTCCAACTTCACAGGAGTTTTCGGTAATAACTGGCTATTCTACATTCCGACTACTGGGACTCATGGGGGAGAGGTAATACCCTTTGCTCAAGGACCAGTGCGCTGTGAAATGACAGGACCAACTTTTGTGGGAGATACACTGATTATTTCGGTACAGCATCCCGGCGAAGATAGCCCAATTAATGATGGCACAATCCTGAGTCGTGAGATTGAATTACTGGATTTGAATGGTATTACATTCAATCAGGCTCGCACTGTGCCTCGTGGCAGTAGTTGGCCAAGTAACATCCCAACTACTGACGGTGGAAAGGGTCAACCTAGAAGTGTTCCCAAACCATCTGTAATTGGCATCAAACGTAAAAATCCTACTGGTAGTTTTACTTAAGACTATCTGTGTAGAGACGTTAGATAATAACGTCTCTACATTAATTTTCAAAGTAGGACTATTAATTTGTTACTCCAGATAGTTTTTTCTTGGGTTTCATCCCCAACGCCATAGCACTTGCGATCGCTATACCACCAAGAGTCATCGGTTCTGGTACGGGCGTACTCTTAGAGTAAGTTACTGTACCCACTTCTGTTGTAGACAATAAGTCAGCACTCAAAATGCGATAAAATTTTGTTCCCCCTGTATTAGGATTACCTGGATTGTTACCAATAAAAAATTGATCTTCAACCAAATAGCTCAATCCTGACAGGTTGCCATTTGTAAAACTGACTACAGGAGATGATGGGTAATCAAAATCACTTGTCTCTGTATACTGAGTACCCAAGTAGTTAAACAAAATAGATAATCCATTGTTAACGCCTAGAGTTTCCTCGCCTAACCTGCTTAAGGTCGAGTCATCATATCGAAAAGAGCCGAAATACTGACCAGGGCGATCGCCAGATGTGGCATTTACGGTGAAATCATAATTAACCAAGGCAGCTTGTGTCGGTTTAATAACAGCAGCAACCGCGATCGCAGCAGCAAAAGCAGCAATGCTAATGTCTTTAGCTAATTTCATCAGAAAATGCTCCGAAGCTAAAAAATGAATAATTCTGTAATTTCACTTAAATAAACTTTTCACCAATGTATATAGGTTAAGAAATAACTAATAAAAGATGATCTTTGTTAAATCCTTAAAATTGTCACGTATATATAAAATTTGTGTAAACTTATTTCAACATTTACAGTAGCTTATGTTTTTGCCGTTGCATAATTGCAGGATGATTTCGCAAGTTATAAAATCTCCCCCCTGCTCCCGAAGCACCCCCTGCCTCCCCTGCCTGCCTAAATTCATCCCTCTGTTCTGCAACGCCTGTTTTTAGTTTGGGCGTAGCCTTTACACATAGCAATCCTATCTAAGTTGTGAAAATGAACAAACCACTTTTTCTGCAAAATACCAAGAAAAGAAAAAGAAGTTTTCACATCTAATTTAGGACTGCTATAGTTGCGATCAGGCATGGAGATTTGCTTGTTCCTGCAACCACGGATCTACAGGTTGTCCATCTTTGCGGCGTAATTCAATTTCCACAACCATCACTTCTTTGGAACCAGGAGGTGCAGGTTTTTTATGGAAAATAATGTCATAGTCTTCTGGATTGTGCTTATGTTCTTTCAACCATTCCTGTACTTTGGTTGTGGCAAAAAATGATTGCCCTTGCTCAAACATTCGGGTAATCTGCAATTGCAGTGTGTAAGGATTTATGCGACCCATTTTCTACCACCTTTGTTAAGTTAATTTGAGGACAAGTAATCTGCTTACCGGAGATGATCTAATGTTAGTGCGAAGTAACCACATCTGACACTTGCCATACAGGTATAACTTCCAGTTTAAACGCCCTGTTATCTGTAAAAACAAAGTCTAAACCTTCTTTGGTTGATGGTCTAAGAAAGCGTCGATGCTTTCGCATTTTCTCTTCCACTAATTGATAAATTATTATTTTTACCGCTTGACTTTCACCATCTTTAGCAGTACTCACAATTTAGTAATGTTATAATAGTACCTCAAAAAAATTGTCACAAACTTAACTGCACTCTACTACTAAAGTTGTACGTACACTAAGGACGAGGAAACGGATTAGTTAAGGATTGCTCAGAATTTTACACTGCTTTTACAACATTTAACTACTTAATTCTGTTATAGATTGGAAAGAGGCACGCCGCTTCAAAAATTGATCAACAGACTCAGATGGTTGTTATGCAGAGCAAAAATCAAACTATTTTCGCTTTAATTGGAAAAAGTACTATTGTATTTTTACCCTTATTGTTATCCATTGGAATCGCCAGTGGACAATCTGCACCATCACCCAACCCAGCATTAACTCCGACTCCGGTGTTATCGAATTCAGAACGGGAAGAATTAGCACGACTACGAGCAGAAAAACGAATTCTACAGCAAGTCCAATCTGATTTAAAAAGCACTTTTAGCCGCACAACTATTTTACTCGATGTTTGGCTAGTTATACTAAGTCTCTTTCCAGTCGCAGTCATTGCTTTGTTATGGCTGTTGCGACGGGCGATCATTCGGGAAATTGTTGATAGGGCAATGCAACAAGTCCAGGGAATGGAACAATTACAAAATCAGTTAACCACCGTTAAACAAGAAGCTGAAAATATTATTCAAGAAGCGAAAAAAATAAATTATGAATTAGAACAGGAAACGGCTGCTTTACAACAAAAAATTAAAAATGAACAAGAAAATGTATCTATTCTGATATCCGATCTAGATTTAGCTAAAGCGCAGGTATTAAGTAGATTAGAAACGGAACTAAAAAAATCTCAAGAAAATATAAAAATTTTGGAGTCAAAATTTGCTTCGGGACTATCTAAGTTAGAGTTTGATGCTCAACAACAAAAAGATATAGCACTGGAGAATTTAGGAAAATTAGCATCTGTAATGGCAGAAGAACTGTCTAAGTTAAACTTAGGTGTGCAACAACAGCAAGAACTAGCTGTTGCTGATTTAGAAATATCAAAGTCTGAGTACACATCTCAATTTTCAAGATGGCAGTCTGATGCTCAACAACAAAAAGATATAATTTTTGAAAGCTTAACAAAATTACAGTCAGAATTTGTAGTAAAGTTATCCGAATTACAGGTTGATGCTCAACAGCAAAAAGAGATTGCCGTTGATAGTTTAGGTATATTTGAGCGGGAACTTAAATCTCAATTATCTGAATTACAGGTTGATGCTCAAGAACAAAAAAATAAAAATATTGCAAGTTTAGAAGTATTGCAGTCAGAATTTAAATCTCAATTATCTGAATTACAAGTCGATGCTCAAAAATCCAAAGAGCTACTCATTGATAATTTAGAAAAATCTGGTTCTGAGTTTAGTTCGCAATTCTCAGAATTACAATGGAATGCTCAACAACAAAAGATTCTCATTTTAGAAAAGTTAGAAAGATTAGAAACTGAATTTGACTCTCAACTTTCTGAGTTACAATTGGATGCCGAAGAAAGAAAGGATCTGATTCTTCAAGAACTATCTGAAATTACGCCGGAATCCATTCTAGAGGTGGTAAATTCTGAAGTTGAAGAAGAAATACAGGAACAGCCGCAACAACCAGAATTCACTGCTGATGAGTATGAAAAACAAGGAGACGATCTGTTTTCTAAAAGGCGCTATGAAGATGCGATCGCAGCTTACAACCAAGCAGTTAAAATCCAACCTGATGAACCTGTGAGTTGGTTAAAACGGGGTCTAACTCTAGGAAGATTGAAACGCTATCAAGATGCGATCGCATCCTATGATCGAGCGATTGCGATTCAGCCAGATTATCATCAAGCTTGGTGCGATCGCGGCGTTGCTTTTGGTAACTTACAACAGCATCAGCAAGCCTTTGACTCATTCGATCAAGCTACACAAATCAAACCCGATGATGCCGTTGCTTGGTTAAATCGCGGTCTTTCCTTAGTAGCATTAGAACAATACGAAGAGGCAATAATCTCCTTTGAGAAAGCGCTAGAATTCCAACCAAATTCTCCCAAAATCTGGGATAAACGTGGTTATACATTGGTAAGATTAGGACGCGATGATGAAGCGATCGCTAGTTTTAACCAAGCCTTAGAAATTAAGCCAGATTACGCTAGTGCCTATTACAACAAAGCAGCCTGTTACGCACTGCAAAAACAAGTTGACCGATCTCTGTTAACTCTACAACAAGCGATTGAACTTAATCCCAGATATAAAGAAGATGCAGCAACCGACCTCGATTTTGATGATATTGCCGACGATGAACGCTTTAAGCTGTTAGTTGCAGAATAAAATGTCATTTGTCATTTGTCATTTGTCATTTGTCATTTGTCATTTGTCATTTGTCATTTGTCATTTGTCATTTGTCATTTGTCATTTGTCATTTGTCATTTGTCATTTGTC
>NZ_JAVRCK010000058.1:0-54374 GCF_034530815.1 Nostoc sp. DedSLP03 | reverse complement strand
GGCTGCTGATTTTATCACCCAGTCAGTTTAAAAGATGTTGGTAATGACAAGGCCTGGAGGCTGGGAACCAGTTAGGGCAAGGGGCGTGTCTTAACTTAGTGCCATTCGTTTTAAATCCCTTACCCTTTCCCCTTTCCCCTTTCCCCTTTCCCCTTTCCCCAGCCTCACCCAGCTTTCGTTGGCTTGACAGACCACTAGCGGGACTGAGACATAACTGTTCGGACTGCTTCAAGGGTGCGATCGATGTCTGCTTCGGTATGAGCTAAAGAAGTAAATCCGGCTTCAAATTGAGATGGAGCTAAATAAATTCCATGCTCTAACATGCCGCGATGGAAGCGAGCAAATTTACTTAAGTCAGACTTTTTGGCATCTTCATAATTGCGAACTGGACTTTCGTTAAAGAAGAAACCAAACATGCCACTAATCTGACCACCGCAGGCAGCATGACCTGTTTGTTTAGCAATTTCCAGTATCTCATTTGTGAGTCGCTTTGTAATGCGATCGAGATACTCGTAAGTTCCAGGTTGTTGCAACAACTCTAACGTCTTAATTCCTGCCGTCATTGCCAGTGGATTCCCCGAAAGCGTTCCTGCTTGATACACGTTTCCGGCGGGAGCAACCATCGACATAATTTCTTGGCGACCACCATAAGCGCCTACGGGTAGACCGCCACCGATGACCTTACCTAAAGTAGTCAAGTCAGGAATAACACCAAATTTCTCCTGCGCCCCGCCGTAAGCGATGCGAAAGCCTGTCATCACTTCATCAAATACCAGCAGCGCTCCATACTCCTGCGTCAGTTTTCGCAAACCTTCAAGAAAACCCGCAGCAGGTGGAATAAAACCTGCATTTCCTACCACAGGTTCAAGAATTACACCAGCAATTTCATCAGGATTTTGCTCGAATAATACTTTTACTGCTTCTAAATCGTTGAAAGGAGCAGTCAGCGTGTTGCTAGTCACAGATTTGGGCACACCAGGAGAATCGGGCAAGCCAAGGGTAGCAATACCAGAGCCAGCCTTCACGAGAAACATATCAGCGTGTCCGTGGTAGCAGCCTTCAAACTTGATTACTTTCTCCCGCCCCGTAAAAGCTCGCATCAGACGAAGCACAGCCATACAAGCTTCTGTGCCGGAGTTGACAAAACGCACCATTTCGATACTGGGAACAGCATCGATTACCATCTGTGCCAGTACATTTTCTAGATAGCAGGGCGCACCAAAGCTAGTTCCTTTTTCCAGGGCATCGTGGAGAGCCGCAATGACTTCAGGATGAGCGTGACCGCAGATAGCAGGCCCCCAACTGCCGACATAATCAATATATTGATTGCCATCCACATCCCAGATGTAAGCATCCTTGACGCGATCGAACACGATTGGCTGTCCGCCAACAGATTTGAAAGCCCGTACGGGAGAACTGACTCCTCCTGGCATTAATTTTTGGGCAGCAGCAAAGATTTCCGCCGATTGGGTGGTTTTTAAGCGAGTCGTTGCAATCATAATTTTTTCTCCTGAGATTTTGACTTGGGTTCTAGAGTTATAGCAACACGCAAGGTGGTTAGGACATCAACAGACGATAAAACTTAGACACAAAAAGGCTTTTCACCCAGTCCCCAGTCCCCAGTCCCCAGTCCCTTGCTATAAAAGTTAGCTGAAACCAACCGTCTTATTTCAATTCGAGCATGACTTCATTGCGTCTGAATGCTGGCAAGATGAAGGGAGAGTCATAAAAAGCATAAATCGGTTTACCTTTTGTCTCGATACCTTGCTGAACCAGAAAAGCAGATAATTTGGCTTCCTTTTCCTGCAATTGTTCATCCCCAGCCGATCCGGAAAAACGAATTGCCGCAACTTTGTTGCTGGGAACTTCTTTGATAGTAATGCGAGAGTCTTTTGGTTTTGGCAGCGTTGCCAAGGTGTATTCTGAGGGCATCACGAACTGTACCGCCCAAGTGCTAGCAATATTTCCTTGCGCTTCTTGTTGAATGACAGGCGCAGTCATAGCGATTTTTTCACTTGGCTGAGATTGCGTCACGGGCGCAGTCATGGCAATTTTTGTTACAGACGTGTTTTCACCAAATATGTAAGCGGCAAGAATCGAAAATGCAGCTTTGTTTGCTCGATCTCTTTGGGCTTCAATAAGTGTTTCGGCAACAATTTTTGGCTCGTATTGCCGGATTTCAATATCATCATAGGATTGCAATACGCAATATTTTGGTTCTTCGGTTTGACTCATCAGACTTTCACAAATAACTAAAATTAATCGTATAAAACTAGTCGCCTACTTTTTGTACTAACCGTCCATCTTCCATCTCGATGATGCGATCGGCAATATCGAGAATTCGATTATCGTGAGTGACAAGTAAAATGGTGCAACCCTGCTCTTTAGCTAAACGCTGCATGATATCTACAACATCGCGACCTGATTTTTTATCAAGAGCAGCAGTAGGTTCGTCGGCAAGAACAATTTTAGGATGACTCGCTAAAGCACGAGCGATCGCAACTCGCTGCTTTTGCCCTCCAGAAAGACTGTCTGCATAATAATCGATGCGATCGCCCAAACCAACACTTTTGAGAGTATCCGTCGCCAGCCGATCCATATCTTGCTTTAGATACTCATCATGCAGTTCTAAAGACATTCGGACATTCTGCTTTGCTGTTAAGAAAGTCAATAAATTGTGTGCCTGAAAAATATAACCAATCTGCCGCCGCACTTGTATCAATTGCCGCTTACTAGCCCCACACATTTCCTGTCCCAAAACTTTCAGGTTGCCTTCTCTAGCGGCTCTCAATCCACCTATTAGTGTTAGTAAGGTGGTTTTCCCAGAACCAGATGGGCCAGTCATAATCACGATTTCTCCAGAATAAATGTCGAGGTTAATATCAAACAAGACTTGCTTGCAGAGTTGTCCCCGACCGAAGTAGTAATCGAGATGGCAAACTGAAATAACTGGTTGTTGGGAAGTATTTTGAACTTTGAGTTTTGAGCTTCGATCGAGACTAATTTCTTGCAGCATGAGAGTTCAACTGTAAATTTGGGTTTCGTTCTAGAAAACTATGAGTTTTGAAATGCGATATTTTACTAAACTTCAACTCAAAACTTAGAGGATATCAGCTGGATCGGCTGCTCGTAACTTTTGCATAGCAAGCGTTCCCGCTCCAATACACATGACGAAAGTCAACACTAACACAGTTACCGCACGAGCTAGTTTCATCGCAGTCGGTAAAAACGTCACGGATTGAAAAAAAATGTAAAATCCACTTGAGAGCAAAAAACCTGGAATAAACCCCAAAACCGCTAAAATAAAAGCTTCTTGAGCGATAACTTTAATTAGATATATATCGCTGTAACCCATTGCTTTTAAAGTTGCATATTCGGGCAAATGATCTGAGACATCAGTATAAAGAATTTGATAAACAATGACTGCTCCGACTAAAAAACCGATTGCGACACCGAGGTTAAAAGTCGGGCCAATAGAGGAGCCTGTAGACCAATATGCACTTTCACGAGCAGTGAATTCAGCGATGTTTAGTACTAGTAAATCATCTGGCAGCTTGGCTCGTAAATCAGCCTGGATCTGCTCAATGGAGGCATTTGATTCTACGTCAATAATACCAAGATCGATGTCGTTTGCTTGGCGTTGGGGAAAGAGTCGTAAAAAGGTAGAATCGCTGACGATCAGATTGCCGTCAGCAGAAAAAGAAGAACCGAGCTTAAATAATCCGACTATTTGAATTTGATAATCGTTAGTTTGGACGATCAGCGGATTCTGTTTTTTCAGCAAACTAGGAACGTCTCCAAGCTGAGGAACCAATCCAGCCCTATCAAATAACGCTCGATTCAATAACTTCAGTTTATTCAATTGTTGATTGACTTCTGGTAAGTCAAATGCTGGTTGATTTGGATCGATTCCATAGACGAAAAGTTTACGGCTAGCTCGATTTTCAGGATTTCGCCACGATGCTTGACTTACATATAGCGTCGCCAGGGATTTAACACCGTTAACACCTGCTATTTTATAGAGCTTATTTCTGGAAAAACTTTTGATAGATTGCAAGTTATCAGACAGTTTATTGACTAAAAATAAATCTCCTTTAAGCGTGGTATAGGGAGTAACTTGCGAATCAAATAGTGCATCCCTAACTCCCAGTTGAAAAAACATTAGAAAATCGGCAAAAGCGATTCCTGCTATAGCAACTAACAAACGATTCTTTTGACGGCTCATTTGCCGCCAAGCAAGTGGGGTTTTACGAAATAATTTATCGAATATAGTCAAGTTGCTTCGCTCCAATTCAAAATTATAAATTCAAAATTCAAGCAATATATCTTTGGGTGAAGTGAAGATGCGATGAATCGCGTCTCTACAAAATGGTTTGTTTGCCGCATGATTTTTGAGAATTAGTATTAATTTTGCTTGTTCCCTTTTATTGTTTGATATTGTTATTCGGCTGAATGGCAACCTGTACTTGCAAGTTAGTTAAGTTTGCAACTCGTTTGCTATCTTGGGGATCGAGTGCAATTCTCACTTCAATAACTTTGCGATCGAGGTTTTCCCCAGGTTCGCCGCTAGTTACTTCTTGTTGGATCACCTGTAGTCCAATCAGCCGAACGGTTCCGCGCAACTGTTGGGAGAACGACTCACTCGAAATCGTTGCCTGTTGACCTTCACTAACTTTGCCAATATCAGTTTGATATATCTCTGCGATCGCTTCCATCGAACTGGTTTGTCCGAGTTCGGCAATGCCTTTCTCGCCAACGACTTCTCCGGGTTTGGCCTTAATATCGAGAATCCGACCTGCTATAGGTGCGCGGATATAAACTTCAGCGAGATCGGCTTCAGCTTTTTTGACTGCGGCGATCGCTTTATTAACTTCAGCCTCAGCTGCTTGCACATCTACCGGACGTACCTCAGCAATCTTATTTAGGTTTGCCTTAGCTTGCTGGATCTGCTCCTTGAGAGTATCTACACTCTTATTTTGGTTAGCTTTAGCTTCGGTAAGCTGTGCTTGCGCTGTTTCTAGAGCAAGTTGTTTTCGATCTACTTCCACAGCAGAAATCGCGCCGTTTTGGTAAAGCGAGGAATAACGATTATACTCACTATTGGCAGTTTTAACTTCGGCTTGCCAGCGAGAGATAGTGGCTTCTCTAGTAGCTATTTCGCCCTTTAACTCTTCTTCCAAGCGATCGATTTCAGCTTTTTG
Organism: Nostoc sp. DedSLP03; assembly: GCF_034530815.1. Taxonomy (NCBI): domain Bacteria; kingdom Bacillati; phylum Cyanobacteriota; class Cyanophyceae; order Nostocales; family Nostocaceae; genus Nostoc; species Nostoc sp. DedSLP03. Next base: position 49,173 of record NZ_JAVRCK010000058.1, on the reverse strand, counting down.
GGCAGCAATCTCTCCAGATTTTGCGCCAGCTTGCACCTTGGCTAACTCTGCTTGAGATACTTTGACTTGTGCTTGTGCTTCCAGTAGAGCATTTTGCAGGCGATCGCGCGAATCCATAATAGCGATCGCTTGACCGGCTTTAACGCTACCGCCACGCTGTACAAGCAATTTGGCTACGCGATCGTTGCTTAAGGTAGCAGGTACGGATACTTTGATGACTTCCGTAGCTGGTTCTATCCGTCCTAAAGCGGTAATTTCTTCAATCTTTGGTCTGGGTTGCACAACTTCAACGGGTTTGCCGATTGGTTTTGATTGAGAAATACCGTAGAAAGCGATAATTCCTGTGAGCGCAGTACCAGTAAAAACGACAGCCAGCGTCCATTGCTTTGAAGGTTTTGAGAGCGATTGTAAATTCATGTCAATACTTCAAATTTCAGCGAGGACTTTAGTAAAATTGTCCTTGGTCATTAGTCATTTGTCCTTTGTAAACACGAATGACAAATGACAAATAACTAATGACAAATGACAAATGACAAATGACAAATGACAAATGACATTTCTTATGTTTTAACGGCAAAAGTTAAACTACAAGAGATGTCAGGCTTGCCCAATCTTGAGGCTTTAAGAATACTTGGTATAACTCGGCTTCTGGGGTGTTGGGTTCGGGTTGATAGCCGTATTCCCAACGCACTAACGGAGGTAAAGACATCAAAATTGACTCGGTGCGTCCGTTTGTTTGCAACCCGAAAATCGTGCCGCGATCGTAAACTAAATTGAATTCAACGTAGCGTCCGCGCCGATATAATTGAAAATTACGTTGGCGATCGCCATACTCCATTGACTGCCGCCGCTTGACAATTGGCGTGTAAGCAGGTAAAAAAGCTTTACCGCAATCTTGTGCGAATGCAAATAATTCTTCCCAATTGCGGGTTTGTGGTATGTCAACGCGATCGCTGTTATGCGCGGCTGCTCCTTTGGGATCGGGGCCTCGATAAAGCTGACCTTGACCGTCTTGATAGTCAAAAAAGATGCCGCCAATGCCCCGCATTTCTTGACGATGTTTGAGATAAAAATACTCGTCGCACCAAGGTTTAAACACTGGATAATATTCGGGATCGTGCGCGTCACAAGCCTGTTTTAATGTGTAATGAAAATGAGCTGCATCTTCAGCAAACGGATAGTAAGGCGTTAAATCGATGCCGCCGCCAAACCACCAAACCGGGCCAGCTTCAAAGTAGCGGTAGTTGAGATGAACCGTTGGCACGTAAGGATTGCGCGGATGCAATACCATTGAAGTTCCGGTGGCATAAAACTGATGTCCATTAGCCTCTGGACGTTGTGCCAAGATTGAAGGCGGCAGATGAGAACCCCAGACTTCAGAGAAATTAACTCCACCTTGCTCGAATACTGCGCCGTCGCGGATGACGCGCGATCGCCCGCCACCTCCTTCGGGTCGTTCCCATGCATCTTCCTGAAACGTGCCTTCGCCATCTAGCTGTTGCAAACCCTGACAGATTTCGTCTTGCAACTGTCGCATGAACTGGCTAACTCTAGCCTTGGCATCAACTGGGAGTAGAAGTTTGGATTGAGTTGCTTGAGGAGTTAAAGTAGTGTTCATGAGCAATACCTATTTTTCCTATTTCTTAATAGCGAACATTTGAATAAATTCGATAAACTTTGAAAGTTTCTAGTGGCTCTGATCGAGTTATAAGTTGATGCATTAAAGGTGCAGGTCAATGCAATAAAGGTGCAGGTCAATGCAATAAAGGTGCAGGTCGATGCAATAAAGGTGCAGGTCAATGCAATAAAGGTGCAAGCCGATGCATTAAAGGTGCAGGTCGATGCATTAAAGGTGCAGGTCGATGCATTAAAGGTGCAGGTCGATGCATTAAACCTCTTGCACGAATATTTGAAATTAATAATTTTAATTTCACGCAGAGGCGCCCAGATGCAGAAAACTTACTGCGCTAACACAGGCAAAAACTTGCGAATTAATCCGATTATTACTTCTGGCACTTCCAGTTCTGGATTCAATCCGACATCTTCTAATTCGATAAATGCTTGGATTGCTTGTGGATTTAGATTTGCAAGGCGACGCCCTACATCCGGCCCTGTAAACTTTGCTTGGCTTCCCCAAATAAAGATGGTAGGTGTTGTCAATCTTGGAATGTATTCTGATAGATCGAAGGATGAGTTACCTTGTAAAAATGACAAAGCAGCATACTCGGCATTTGGCTGCTGCGCCGATTGCACAAAAGCTTCTACAATTTCGGGAGAAAGACGATTGGGTTGAGCAAACACTCGCTCAAAAAAGTCACGAATGCCAAAGTTGCTGACTTGTCCTGCGTAAAGAACGCGATCGAGAATAGGAACACTGGCAATTTGAGCAAAAAAGCTATTGCTATAGTATTGCCTAAAGTCTTTAATGCCTGACGGAAGTGTAAGAATGAGTGATTTAAACAGGTCGGGACGTTTGACTGCGGCTCGGATCGCAAATGCTCCAGTTAGGGAAGAAGCAATTATTGTTACAGGGGCTTGGCACGTCTTCTCGACGAACTCAATTAGCATTGCGATGTAGTCGCCTGGAAGATAATTTTGTTCGGGACGATCCGATCGCCCCCAGCCAATCAAGTCGGGTGCTAACACTCTATACTCTGCTGCAAATGCTGGATAGACCTTCGACCACGCGTAGGCAGATGCTCCGCCTCCAATACCGTGGAAGAATATCAAAGTTTCGCGTTCGGATGGCGTATCGCTCATTCCATCAGTTGCCCAAAGTTCACCTTGATTAGTGTAATAGGCCATCTTTCCCAAGCTAATTAAAACGGAGCGTTGAACAAAACCGAGTGGAATGAACATGATAAATTCCTCCTCTACACAAAAGATATGAAATCGAAACTAGAAAGTTTAATTGCCAAGTTTCGCTAACCAACGGGCAGCATCTTTGGCATGATAGGTAAGAATCAAGTCAGCGCCAGCCCGTTTAAAACCAGTCAATGTTTCCATTACCACCCGTTCTTCATCAATCCAACCGTTGAGAGCAGCAGCTTTAACCATCGAGTATTCGCCAGAAACGTTGTAAGCAGCAACAGGTAGATTACTTGCTTCCTTGACGCGCCAGATAATATCCATGTAGGCCAAGGCTGGCTTGACCATTAACATATCTGCACCTTCGCTAGTGTCGAGTTCGATTTCTTTTAAGGCTTCGCGACCGTTAGCGGAATCCATTTGATAGGTTCTGCGATCGCCAAATTGGGGTGTAGACTCGGCAGCATCCCGGAAAGGCCCGTAATAAGCCGAAGCATACTTAGCGGCATAGGACAAAATTGGCGTGTCTTGGTAGCCTGCTTCATCTAAACCCGAACGAATAGCTTGCACAAAACCATCCATCATTCCCGAAGGCGCGATGATATCTACGCCAGCTTTGATTTGGGAAACTGCTGTTTTTTTCAGCAATTCCAGTGTCGGATCGTTGAGAACGCGTCCAGTTAAATCACCTAATTCCAGATAACCGCAGTGTCCGTGACTGGTATATTCGCACAGACAGGTATCGGCAATGACGATTAATTCTGGGACTGCTTGTTTTACGGCAGTAGCAGCTTTTTGCACGATCCCGCAATCGTGCCAAGCGCCTGTTGCATCTGAATCCTTATCTTCAGGAATGCCAAATAAAATAATCGCTGGAATGCCGAGGTCGTAAACTTCCTTCGCTTCTTCGACGATTTTATCTACAGAAAGTTGGTAAACTCCTGGCATAGATTTAATTTCGTTGGCGATCGCCTGACCCGGTACAGCGAACAGAGGGTAAATTAAATCACTGGTTGTCAGAACGTTTTCGCGCACCATCCGCCGCAATTGGGGATGGCTTCTCAGCCGACGCGGGCGATGAATTGGAAACATAATATTAAAATGAACGATGAAAGGGTAAAGGGTAAAGGGTAAGGGGTAAAGGGGAAAGCGGCGAGCGAAAAAATCTTTTCCCTTGTAATCGTATTTTTCTGTCTCCCCTCTGCCTACTTAGTTGCAAGCCCTTAACTTCGCTGGACTGTCTGGAAAATTTCAGTCAAAATCTCTGTAGCTCCTTGTTGTCGCAAGTTATGAGCTAATTGAATACCTAAATTTTCTGCCTCGCTAGCAGTGCCCGTAACAGAATCTTTGACTAGACGTTTGCCATCTACGCTGGCGACTAACCCGGTTAATGTAAGATTATTGTCGTCGAGTTGCGTATTAACACCGATTGGTACTTGGCAACCGCCTTCTAGTTCTCGCAAGAAGGCACGTTCGGCTAAAACGCGATCGCGGGTAGGGATGTGTTCGATTGCTTTGAGTAATGACAGCACTTGCAAATCGTCAGCGCGGCATTCAATCCCTAAGGCTCCCTGTCCGACAGCGTAGAGAGAGAGTTCGGTGGGCAGAATTTGATGAATGCGATCGCTCATTCCCAATCGCTGCAACCCTGCTGCTGCCAAAATCAGCACATCATATTCTCCATCATCCAGCTTTGCCAAGCGCGTATTTAAGTTGCCGCGCACATCCTTAAAAGTAAAGTGGGGGAAGTGATAACGCAATTGTGCAAGGCGGCGCAAGGAAGATGTACCGATGACTGCGCCTTCGGGCAGTGTATCGATTTGCTTATCTTTATACTTTTCATGCACAACTAAAGCATCTGCCGGGTTTTCCCGTTCTGTTACGGTTGCTAACGCTAACCCCTCTGGCAAGCAAGTCGGCAAATCTTTGAGAGAGTGAACCGCAAAGTCAATCTCTTGGTTGAGCATTCCCAATTCGAGTTCTTTGGTGAATAGTCCCTTATCGCCAATCTTGGCTAATGCCACATCCAAGATGTTATCGCCTTGGGTGGACATGGTGTGGACTTCAAAGGAAATATCAGGAAAGTGCTTTTGGAGTTGTTCTCGAACCCAGTAAGTTTGTACAAGTGCGAGTTGGCTTTTACGAGAACCGATGCGGATGGTGCGAACGGGACTGGAAATATTAGATGAAGCGGGTTGAACTGAAGTCATAACTTTTAGTTGAGATCGTTTGACGAGTAGCTGAGTTGTTTGACTGTCTCGAAAAAGAAAGCAACATTCTCTTCGGGAGTGTTTTGTAAAATCCCGTGACCGAGATTAAGAATGTGCTTCTGGTTCCCCGCTTTGCGGATCGTGTCGAGAATGCGATCGCGGATCAGTTCTTTAGTACCGAACAACACGCACGGATCGATATTTCCTTGGACTCCAATATTTGCACCAAGTCGCTGCCGCGCTACTGCCATATCCACAGTCCAGTCCACGCTGACGATATCAACACCAGATTGCGCCATTAACTCTAGGATTCCAGCACTGTTGTTGATATACAAAATCAACGGTGTATCGGGGTGCGTTGCTTTAACCTGTTGCACAACTCGTTGCAGGTAAGGTAGAGAAAACGTCTGGAAATCTTCAGGACTGAGTTGTCCCGCCCAAGAGTCAAACAGTTGCACGACTTGGGCACCGGCATCAATTTGGTAGCGGGCGTAAACTGTGATCGCATCTGCCAGTTTCCCTAAAAATTGATGCAGCATCACAGGTTCGCAAAAAGCCATCTTCTTGATAATGGCGTAGTCTTTCGAGCTTTTACCTTCAATTGCATAGGCAGCTAGCGTCCAAGGTGCGCCCACAAAGCCCAAGACGGTAGCTTGATTGTTAACTTCTTGGCGTAGCGTCCTCAGAATTTGCCGCACGAAAGGTAAAGAAGCTTCGGGATCGAGGGCAGTCAGCGCCTCAATTTGTGCTGGCGTGCGGATTGGTCGCTCGAATATTGGCCCTTTACTTTCTAGAATGTCAAAGGAGATACCCATACCAGGCAACGGTGTGAGGATATCTGAGAACATAATCACTCCGTCGGGTTGGAAAGCACGGAAAGGTTGCAGCGAGATTTCCACGGCTAAGTCAGGGTTCTCAGAGCGATCGCGGAACGAAGGATACTTCTGGCGCAAATCTCGATAAACTTTCATGTAGCGACCCGCTTGGCGCATCACCCATACAGGAGGGCGATCGAGTACTTCACCTCGCGCAGCTTGCAGTAACGTATAATTCCCCATACATTTCTCCCTAGATTTAATAATTTGAGCTGAAGCTAAAAATTATGGCGTTGCATCAATGCAGAATGAATTGAGATTGTTAGCCAAGGCGCGAAGAAAAATTCATCCCAGAATTCAAAACGAACTCTATATTTATTAAGAAACTTCAAGAAATAAATTATCCAATCTTGTGGGGTGGGCATCCTGCCCGCCTTATGGACTGGGCTATCGTGTCGCCCACCCCACAATAAATAATCAGTTCCTTAGTTCTTCAATAAGACAGAAGAAGGTTGGATTAAATTTCCGTTCGAGTTGTTTGATGGGTTTCGATCGGGTTTCATACCCCATCCCATCGCCAAACATTTTTGCCGAAGTTTGCGATAAGCAAGAGATAAGTTATCGCAAGGAACGTGAACTTCGTCTGACAACTTATCGGGGATTGCTATGGGATATTCAGACTCAACCACTCCCTTATCTTCCATAACAACTTTGTAAGCTGCCCGTTGAAAGATGCCATCAGCCCAAGGGAAAGTTAAAAAACTGCGGAACTGAATTCGCTTAGTAATGGTGGTGCGATCGTCAATAGGAACGTGGACAGTAAAATTAACCAGCTTGCCACGACCGAAGTCAACCACTAAGCGCGTGATATTAGGCATATAAAAGCCCAGAGTCACTTTTACATTAGCTTTCAATGGGCGAAACACAAAGGCGAAAATGTCTTTTGCTTTGGTGTAATCTCGGACATTAACTTTGGCGTGACCTTCCCACTCGCCGATATTCAGCTCGTAATCTTCCATTTTTTGCTCTAATGCAAACCCATTCCCGAAAGACTTGGAATGAATAATAGATACGTGAGACATATCCATATCATTCTCTAGCGTGCGGGTGTAGTGAGCGTTAAGTTCGTATTCAAAGAAAATTTTCTGTAGGCTTGGGTCTTCAAATTCTGGCAATGGTGGGATTGGGGGACGTTCTTCTTCAGGTAAATCACCATAAAACAGCCAGATAAAACCGTATTTTTCCTGTATTGGATAGCTATCTACACGAGCATTTTTGGGAATGGGAATTCCGGGTTGATTAGCAGGAATGTTAATACATCTTCCATCTGCTTGAAACTTCCAGGCATGATAGGGACAATAGATGCAGTCATCTTTTACCCAACCGAGAGATAAGGCAGCGCCACGATGGGGACACCGATCTTGTAAAGCGATTAGTTGTCCTTTAGCGTTACGGTAGAAGACAAATTTCTGATTTAATATCCGAACTTGCTTGGGCTTTGTGGTAACGGCGGCGCTGAACTCACAAGCGTACCAGAAGTTTTTTAACATACTTGCTTCCTGCTATTGCTATTAAGAATCATGGAGTTTCTTAAGTTACGCTTTGAGCAATAACTTCTTCAACTTTTGCATGGACTTCAATACTTTCAAGTCTCATTTGAGCAACTTTGATGTTTTTTGCTGCTATCTCTACGGTGCTGATTGATAGAGAGGATGTTTGGGCAACAACATTAGATTGCACCTCTGGCGTATCTAGATTAAACAACACTTGTAGAACCTGGAGGACAAGACGTTGAGCTTCCAAATCGCGCTGCGTCCGCAGTTGCACCATCGGTTCGTGGAGAATTTTGTTGATAATCCTTTGAGTTAAGGCTTCGACGGCTTCTTGATGTTTTTTAGCAAAATCAGACCCCATACGGGACAAAGCTTTTTCTAACTCTTGTTCGCGAATTTTTTCCATTTTGTCTCGTAAACAGCTAATAATGGAAACAGTTTCTCGCGATCGCAACCAACTTTGAAATACGTCTAAATCCTCCTGGATTAATGCTTGCGCCTCTATTGCCATTTGCCTACGGCTTTCTTGATTCTGGGCAACGACGGTTTTTAAATCATCAACATTAAACACTTGCATATGAGGTAACTCATTAACGTCCGCATCAACGTTACGAGGCACTGAAATATCAACCAGCATCAAAGGCTGTTCGGGTTGCAATGCAGCTTTGAGTTTGGCTTTATTAAGCAAGGGTTCAACTGAAGCAGTGCTGGTAAAAACCAAATCGGAAGCTGCCACTAATGACATCAATTCAGCAAGCGGATAATATTGCACTCCAGCATCACTAAATTGATTGGCCAATTCCTGAGCGCGTTCGAGGGAACGATTGACAATGGAAATTTGAGTTGCGCCTTTAGCGATGAGATGTTGTACCAGTCGCCGAGCCATGTTACCAGCGCCGACAATTGTCACTCGACAAGCCGATAACTTCTCTACTTTGATTTGGGCTAATTCTACTGCCGCAGAGCTAACCGAAACCGCACCCGTACCGATTGATGTCTGCGTTCTCACCCGCTTTGCAGTGGTAACGGCCTGCTTGAACAACTGATTGAGGATGCGTTCGCCCTGATTGTGTTGCTGAACCAATTGGTAGGCGTGTTTAACTTGAGCCAGAATTTGTCCTTCTCCCAACACCAAGCTATCCAAACCAGAAGCAACTTGCATCAAATGTTTAACAGCATCTTGCTGTAGCAGAGTAAACAAGTATTGATGTAAGTCTGAAAAAGGCAGTTTACTGTACTCGCAAAGAAATTCCGTCACCTCTTGAGCTGCTCGGTCTATCTTGTTGACAACTACGTAAATTTCTAAACGATTGCAAGTGCTAAGAATAGCAGCTTCTTCAATGTGAGAGTATTTACACAGTTGAGCGATCGCATTTTCAATTCGCTCTTCTGGAATACTCAGTTTTTCCCGAATTTCAACCGGAGCTGTTTTGTGACTAAGACCTACAAGTGCGATATTCATGTTTCCTCTTTTGAAGTTTGTCTTCTTCTAGAGCCTCGGTCAAGTAATATGGATGGTGAATCAGAGTTGATTTTAAAGAAGATGATAGAGAAGTGACTTATACTGCGATCGCAGATTTCGTAGCAACTTCTTTAACAAGTTGGTTTTTCGGTTGGGCAATTTGTTCGTATTCAAAAAAGCCAGAGTTAAATATTCCTTTGGGATCGTACTTCCTTTTGATTTCATTAACTTTTGGCCAGTAATCGCCAAATTGGCTTTGCCACTGTTGAATAGTAAAATCTATCCAGCAAGTTAAATATCTTTTTCCACCCATTTCTAAACTTAGGTTACTCAGCTTTTTCAATTCAGCCAAGATGGGTTGAACTTGCGATTTCGGAATACTGGGATAAATGCCAAACCCAATAATCAGTTCTTCCTCTTTTGGTAAACGAAACATCGGCATCTTATTATTGCGGTTTACCAAGCAAAAGCAGCCCATCTGCGCTTTACTAATATCGAGAAAAGAAGGCAACTGTTTGAGAGCCGTTTCGATGTAATTTTTAGCAGATGAGGCTGGAAGAAAAACATCCATCCAAGGGTGAGCAATATCCTTGCTATCTACTTGAATCATGGGTTCGATGAATTTTTCAAATTCCAAGTCTTCAGTATGGATATGACGGTAAAAATTTAAGCCAGCAAGGATTTTTTTGTCATCAATAACCTCAAGAGAACTTGCTTCAACAGTAATCCGCAACGTGTAAAACCATTGAATCAAAGGTTGCATTATCCCTGTAGCTCTAGATACTCCTTGCAAACAGGGAACTGGGAAAGATACAAGATGATCGATTCTTTGTTCGCTGACTAAAACCTGTTTGTCATCTAAAAGAGCATCTAGATTGTCATAGAACAATAAATAGGTGCGGGTTTGGGAAGGGTAAACTTTGAGTTTGTGCTGAACTTGGGTAATAATTCCAAACTGACCGTAACCGCAAAGTACGTGATTAAAAAGTTCGCTGTTATCTTCAGGCGTACACCAAAGAATATCGCCTTCTGCGGTTACGACTTCTACACCAAGACAATTATCAGCTTGATTTCCGTAACGAAAAGAGGCTGCACCTATACCACCCGCAGAATGAGTTCCTCCTACAGAAACACCAAAATAATTGGTTAATACAGGAGGAACTAAACCATCAGGAATACAAGCATCGATTACTTGATTCCAAGAAGTCCCCGCATCAGCTTTAAACCAAAGTTGGTCTTTTTGGATATCTCGAATTTTATCGAGATTCCTCATATTTAAAACGATTCCATCTTGGTTTAAAGACTGACCGCCTAACGAATGTCCCGCAGCGCGTGAAGAAACTACTAATCCTTTCTGAGCGGCATATTTAACAGTTTGGGCAATATCGTTAGCGTTTTGAGGAGTAACAACAACTTGGGGAGACTTTTGGAGTATACCACCAAAATCTTGTGAAACTTCTGTCAAAATTTCTGAAGCGTTGCTAACTTCACCTGCAATCAAATGCTTGAGGTCTTGAATGATGCCATTCATAAAAGTTACGATCCTTTAGAAAGAGACGTTTTTAAAAGGTTCATCCCAATCTGCAAGATTTTAGGAGTCAAGCGAATCAAATCGAGAATATGAGAGAACAAGCTGGGTGATTTTTGTGGTTTTACTTCTAACCCTTTGGCAGGTCTTTCATATTTGAACATACAAACGCAGTCACCATCTGCCTGCTTGCTAATAATTGCAGCTTTCATCCCAGGAAATGCTCTCCTGGTTGCTTCTTGTTCCATCTCGCAAATAACTCGGCAAGGGCTTTCAAGCCCATATTCTTTGGCGATTGAAAGCACCGGACAAACTCGTTGAATTTCTAATGCAGCATCTTTTCCTACTTGGGAAATATCTACGACTTGCATTTTGAAGCCCATGATCCGAAAGATCGGAATTGCCTCGGTAAAGCCTTTGGCTATGGTGGTATTGTCGATGAAAGCACCCATGAACGCCTTTTGATGAGCGGGGTAAGCTAACATCATTTGTTCAAAAGCTGCATCTTCTCCAATTTCATCTGACAGCTTTTTGTAGGCTGCAAATCGATTCCTAAACATACTCACTGCTTTGGAGGAATCCATTTGCATCACATCGTTCATGGTAATGTCGCCAATACCTATAACGTTGTCCATTGACACTTCTCCGTATTTTTTTACTAATTTGAATTGACCTGGAAAAACGAGGTAATCAACGGCCGATCGCTGCTAGATGGGAGATAGCGATCGCCATAAACTCTTTTACTCTTAGATTTATCCGATTGACAACATAAATAACAGTTTATCAATCCAATATTTGATCCCATTCTCAATCAGTTTATTTGTCCAGTTCTCAACCAACTGTCTGCTAGAGATTTTTTAATTATGGAGTTTATTCTCTTTACTAATTCAGAACTAGCATGTCCTTGGTGATTGAGTACTAGCATGAAATGAACTCCATAAGTATAGTAAAATTAGCGTCAACGTTAGGTATCTGCTAACAAACATACACAGAAATACAATGTCAACTTCCCGCAGTTGCTTGATTGAGAAATAACTCAACCATTGAACTTGTAAAAAATTGCTAATTTCAGTTTTGAAGTTGGCAAATTCAGTTGAATTAGACCAGCGAAATGATTTGTGAATTTTTAGCCAAATACTTGTCGGCAATTTTTCCATAAACACCTTGTTACTTCCTGTTTAGAGGCTATCTCTAAAAAAATGTGAAGAGTAAAATTTAGGCGCTTCTCATACCATTTCACTCAATTTTCGATACAAATTACTTTTCTTATTTCCCTGAAATCTGTATCAATCTTCAGGTGAAACGGCATTAGGATTTGGGTAGCCATGTTTTCAAATCTGCTGTTAACGCCTTTACCAAGAAGAGAAAAAGAGGGAAAGGGCACAAATAAAGAACTTTTCCCCACAAGGTATAGAGCAAGTGTTTTTAAATATGGAGAACAAAAAAGAAGATTGAGCAGACACGTAGTGCGTTCGCCCTTGGCGTCTCGCAGAGAGAAAAATCAGTGTCCATATTTGAAACCCCTGCTTTTAAAAGGGCAGGAGTTTCCTTTTCCCTTTCCCCTTTACCCCTTTCCCTTTCTTCATACCCACTGTTGGGGATTTCTCAGTACCTCTAGAAGCTTTGCTTCTTCGCTATCAGCAATGGGTTGGTCGTTATAGTTCCAAAACGCTTCTCCAGGCATACAATTGAGGACGCTTTGCGTACTTACAATCCCACTTGTTAGTCCGAATCGAACACCTCTATCATGCAAGAGAATAAATTCGGCATAACGTCCGCGTCTGATGCGCTGCCAATATTTTTGCTCTTCTGTAAACTCCATATCCTTACGTTGTTTGACAATCGGAAAATAGGCAGGAATGAAAGCTTCAGAACAAGTTTTTACAAAGGAAAGTAGAGTTTCAGCATCGGAATGTTGCAAATTGTCAAAGAAAATTCCACCTACACCTCTACACTCACTGCGATGAGGAAGATAAAAGTATTCATCACACCACTTTTTCAAGCGTGGATAAAGTTCTGCATCGTGCTGGTCACAAGCTGCTTTATGTACTTGATGAAAATGAACTGCGTCTTCTTCAAATAAGTAAATTGGTGTTAAATCACCTCCACCGCCAAACCACCAAGAACCAGGTTCAGTACCATCACCCAATTGGAAGTACCGATAGTTAACGTGTGCTGTCGGCACCATTGGATTAAATGCATTAATTACAACACTAGTACTCGTAGCAAAGAAAGAAGTACCTTTTTGATCTGGTGCTATAGTTGTGGGGTCAGCCATCACAACATCCGATCCTCGAAAGGTGACACCAGGAGGTAACTCACCTTTCATTGATACGTAGTTGATACCTACTTTTTCAAATACATTGCCGTTCCGCAGCGACTTGTCTATATAGATAGTACCGTTACTGTTTTCACCTTGTACCCATTGCCCTATTTCATCTCTTGTCCAGTGTTGTTCGTGAAGTTTACTTCCATCTATTTCCTCAATAGCTTCGCAAACATTCTCGAACATATCTAACAAAAAACTTTCAACTCTATTACTAATTGGTGGTTGCTTGACTGCTGGGTTTTCAAGAATTTGAACCATGACAGATGACCTCGTTGTGACTAAATAATTATTTCCGAAGAAATTTTGGAATTTATAAAAATTGGCAGTTACTTCTCAAGTTTTCAGCTTGGAGTTTCATTGATTAAGTATGTTTGCCTCGTAGCAAAAATCTGGAAAGAAAAGAGCTAGCGTTTCGCGTTAATTACTTTTACTTTTCGCATTACCTAAATCTTTTCGTAATCTATCTTTTTCCGTTAGCCAGATTTTTACTAGTGAAGATATAGAATTTTAGGAAAATTATAAAAAAATTATTAAGAAGTAATTGCCTAGCTTGCAGAAGAAAAACAGGATAACTTCAATAACCGTAACTAGTCACACTTAAAATAAATTGTTTGGTACAATTTTAATTTAACTAAACAATAAGTTATTTTTAGTTAATCTTTAACTTTAACATAATCAATATCTCATTCTTTAGATAGAAGACAAAATATTCTTACCGATGATTTACGCTTGTACTAATTTTTTCGCTTTTCCAGTATTTAGGAAATTCCAGAAAATAAAATATACAATTTGCTAGAATAATAATCATTTAAACGGGCAAGATACACTGTATTTTTGGTAAATAGACCTGCCTTGAAAATAGAGATTGGGGACTAGGAAAGTAATTAGTTAAAATTATTCAATATAAAAATAGCTTCTGGAACAAACATACCGTAAGGAGTCATGCTTATTTTTGGGTAAAATCATGGTCATCATTTGCCGTTAGTACTCGATTTCTACCACCACGATAAATGAGCCAATATTAACTTAAATGTAAAATACCTGATTTCTCTCAAGCTTTTTTTCTTAATGTACTATAGCTAATTACTCAAAAAATACGTCACTTTTGGGTCTTTTTTTGAGGTTGTGTTTTGGCAGTTTTCTTGAGGCAATATCCTAAATCATTTAGCTTGACACGAATTGTTTCCGAAGTTGGTAATTCTCGATTGTTATAACCAAACTTATCAATTAATTGATGTCTCACTTCAGCCGCAGAAAGATGTGTATACATTCTTTCGCCTTTAACTTCTGGGTCTATTTGCCTTTGTGAATCGACAATATTTTTGATATCTTCTAAAAGATTTGGTAGTTTTGCTTCTGCTTTGCTACGTCCTCTACTTCGGTAGTTATCCACGCAAGTAATACTAGTAGTTAATTCTTTAATTCCTTTACTAATAGTTACGCGATTCCATCCTAACTCTCGCTCCGCTAGAGACTGTCCTCCGTGTCCTAATGCCACTACTGTTTGTGCTATAAATTTACGTTTTTCTGCACCTTTTAATTGCTGTGCGGTTTCCTTCAACAACTTTTTTAGTGAATCCGTTAATTGTATTGGCATCTCTGTTCACCCGAAAATCCAATCATTATTGAATTTACTACAAAAAGGGAGGGAGAGACTGCGATCGCCAATCTCCCCCTCTTTTTTCAAAATGATTATTATAATTGTATATTTTATTTTCTGGAATTTCTAGAAAAATACCTGTAGTGTTGTCACTACCAAATAACTTTTTTCTTAACTTCACTAGTCTTTACTGGCGAAATTTTTTAGAAAACTTACCCTAGATCACAAAGGACTTTTGAACTTTCGTTTTTGTAACCTGGATGTATAAGGAGGAGCAAGAGGCATATACGGTGATTAAAGGTAGTATGCCGAAAGCGCTTAAGTTTCGGTTTAAAGCGCTCTGTGCACAATATGGATTAAATATGAGTGAAGTCTTGGAAGTATTAATCAGCGAATGGGTAAAGGCTGATGGCCCAACTTCTTCTTTCATGACTAACACCTTAGATGAAGACCGAGACAATATCACGCATATTAAGGCATACATTCCCTCCTCCCTGAAGATACAATTTAAAGTTCTTTGTGCTCAAAGAGAGGTTATGCAACGCTTTATCCTCTATAACCTTATTCGTGAATGGGTAGAAACAACCCATGAAAGAAACTTGCCATGAATCTATTATTCCGTTCAACTAACATCGACAAACCTAACAAAAGTAAGGAATTAAGTCTAAAGAGCGGTAATCCCTTTATCCAACTGATATTTAACAGG
Organism: Nostoc sp. DedSLP03; assembly: GCF_034530815.1. Classification (NCBI taxonomy): domain Bacteria; kingdom Bacillati; phylum Cyanobacteriota; class Cyanophyceae; order Nostocales; family Nostocaceae; genus Nostoc; species Nostoc sp. DedSLP03. Next base: position 34,162 of record NZ_JAVRCK010000058.1, on the reverse strand, counting down.
GACACTATATCTGAGACTCGCAAGCTTCTAGATAGAGCTATAGTATCTGCTGCCAAAGATACATTACCAAACTGCAAGCCACCTGCCTTAACTCCCTCCCATTGGATCTGGCAACTTGCTGCTTCCTACCATTTAACTCACTCTACTGGGCTATTAATGGAAGAAGCAGCTCGGCGCTTTACTGGATTGGGACGCTGGAGTTTAGCACAGTGGGCAGCAGAAAAAGCTCGTGAAGAACAAGGTCACGATCGCCTCGCCTTGCTTGATATTCAATCGATGGGATATGATGCAGAAGCTGTAGTCAAAGCACTCCTCCCTCCGAGTGCTATGGCTTTGCTGAGTTTCTTCACTCAGAGCGTACAAGCAGCAGATCCAATTAGTTGCGTTGGGTATTGCTATACGATGGAACGTCTAGCAATGAATATTAAAGCAGAGCATATCCAACTGGTGGAAGCGATACTACCACCTAATACCTATGCTACTCGCTGCCTGCGAATGCACAGTTGTTTAGGTAGTGACGTAAAGCACGTGGAGGAGACAGTTCAAATAGTGGCAGCACTAAGTTCAGAGGAGCGCACTAACATAACTCTCGCCTGCTATGAAACTGCACTGTTGTACTTCAACTCGCTTAAGGAGAAGTATGTATCAGAAGTGGAATTACAGCAGATATTGAATCAGTTCAAGTTAGATGCTTGTAGTAAGAATAATTCTATTCCTGAATACATTTGCTAATGCAAATATCGCTGAACAATGATTAATTTGTTGGCGTTGCAGAGAAAGCAGGATGATTTAGTATAAAATCTCTTTGCCTGCTTCCCCTGTACAAGAACTGCTTGCCAGAATTTATCCACTTGTTGTAGAACGCCAATTTATTTAACCAATTCTCGATCGCATACTTCAAACAATCTGAGGAAAATACAATGAACGTCGCAATCACAAGCATTGGGCAGCAACTTTTCGGTTGGAAATCTTTCGGTTACTTCTTGAAGCACAACTTCGATACTTGGTTTCAAGTTCCGAATGACGACGAAATTGAACTGGAAGACTTTTTGAAAAATCAATTCGGCCAAGGACTATTTTTTAATATTCCTTCCTCTTTCTAAGCTCTCGTGAGGGTTAAAATAAAGCGTATTTTGTCAATCAGTCAAAATACTCTCTAGACCTCAGTATAGCGAAAATAGCGATCGCTTGGGCGCGGCATTCCGCGCCATCACTCAATTCTTAAAGCAAATAATATATAAGTTTTTCATCCTATTTAGATGATTATCTAATTTCAGATAATCACTTAAATAATTACTAGATGTTAACGCACTATTTACAGTTTTTTAACCTCTCTTTATACAACCATAGCTATATTGCGATTGGTAAGTTTTACTGAATTTCTGTAATTTTAACAGAAACAATTGTAGTTTATTTAAACAAATAAATAGTAACAAATGAAGAAGTCTGATTTTCTCAGGGCTATTCTACCTATTGCTGTACCTACAGCAATATCTTTCACTCTGCTTAATTATCTACAAAAGCCACTAACAGCCCAAACCTCAAGCGTTCATCTAAGAATGGGCAATCCTAGTAATGCTGGCAGCAGTTACAGTAATCTTTTATTGAGCAAATCTCAATACGCAGTTTCTTACAATTGCTATAGAGGGACACCAAATTGGGTAAGTTGGCAGCTAAACACATCATGGCTAGGAAGCGCACCTCGCCAAGATGATTTTCGTGCAGATACTACATTACCTTCAAGCTGCTACCGAGTCACTTCTTCCGATTACACTGGTAGTGGTTTTGATAGGGGACACATGACTGCTTCAGCAGATAGGACAAACACAGTTACCAATAATTCTGCTACTTTTTTAATGACGAATATAATTCCTCAGTCACCTGATAATAATCAGGGGCCTTGGGCTGCACTAGAAAACTATTCTAGAGACTTAGTAAACCAGGGGAAAGAACTCTACATTATTTCTGGTTCTTACGGCACTGGTGGAACTGGGTCGAATGGAACAAAAAACACAATTGCTAATGGTAACGTTACAGTTCCGACCAGAACATGGAAGGTTATTGTAGTATTAAATTCATCAAATTCTGACGCTAGCAGTGTCACTAATAACACAAGAGTAATTGCAGTGAATATGCCTAATTCACAGGGAATTAGAAATAATAACTGGACAAACTACAGAGTTAGTGTTGATTCCATTGAAACAAACACTGGTTACAATTTGCTCTCTAATGTTTCTTCGTCTGTTCAAAGTGTAATTGAGTCTAGAGTTGACAATTTGTAAGGATACTTACTTCACTTAAAATTTAAAGCCTATCTGTAAATTATAGATAGGCTGATATTTAATTAGTTAGGTTTCTACAACTTTTGTCGAAATTCCGCCTAAATCTTTATCTGGAGTTTTACCAACAATATAGACATCAATACTTATCGTACCTATGCGATAAACCTTGATATTAGTGAGGCGATCTCTTAGTGTTTTGATAAGTGATTTAAACTTTGGCACATTTTGTTGTTGTATTTCATCGTGCCATTCTTTTTCTTGGGCACAGTTCCGAAAAAAATAATCTAGTTCTACTTCTTCAACTGGTGTTTCTTGAGGATGTCCTGTTAACTGGAGAAGTTTTTGATTTGTCAAAGATTCTTGCGCTTGATTAGACCACAAAAAAGCTTGAAAAGGATACTCTGATTCACTTATCATTAACAAACCATCGGAGGCTTGTTTAAGTTTTTCCGTAATCTCGTTAGTCATAAAATTTATTTATGGTTATGAGCATTGATTTTTGAGTTAGATAATTGACAAAGACTATCTAGAAAACATCATCTCACAACTTCCCGCAATCGCTCTCTTGCATTCCTTCGGATATGAAATCACTCAAATACTACTGTTCTATTCCCATATACTAATACTCGATTTTGTAAATGCGATCGCACCGCTCTTGCTAATACAATTCTCTCTAAATCTTTGCCTTTTCTTACCAAATCATCAACTTCATCACGGTGACTAACTCGCACTACATCTTGTTCAATAATTGGGCCTGCATCTAAATCAGCAGTGGCATAATGAGCAGTTGCACCAATAATTTTCACACCACGTTCAAAAGCTCGGTGATAAGGGTTTGCTCCAATAAAAGCTGGTAAAAATGAGTGATGTATATTAATAATTTGTGGAAATTGATTAATAAAATTTGCACTAACAATCTGCATATATTTTGCCAACACAACTAAATCTATTTTGTACTGGTGTAATAATTCTAGTTGTTGGATTTCTTGTTCTGATTTATTATCTTTAGTGATGGGGATGTGCTGAAAGTCAATATTAAATTGTTTTGCCACTACCTTTAAATTGGAATGGTTACTAATAATTAAAGGAATTTCAGCAACAAATTCTTTAGCACGTTGTCGCCAAATTAAATCAAATAGACAATGGTCTTGCCGACTTACCCAAATAGCAATGCGTGGTACTGTATCAGAAAAACGTAATTCCCATTTAGCACCTAAAGGTTGTGCGATCGCATTAAAAGCTGGGGCAATAAATTCTCGCGGTAAATTGAACCCATCTAATTGCCATTCAATGCGGGTGAGGAATAACCCAGCAGCAAAATCTGTATGCTGATCTGCATGGATAATATTACCACCGTTAGAATAGATGAAATTGGCAAATTTCGCCACCAGTCCCCTTCGATCGGGGCAGGAAATCAGCAATGTTGCTGTGGGATTTGTCATAGTAACAAAGAGAAACTAGTGAGATTTGAAGTAGAGTAGCACAGATGTGCTAACCCATTGTGCGTTACCGAAACATACCACAGAAACCGTAATTGCTTATTTACTATTTGTCGGAGTTGGTAAAGGGGTGCTGAGTCCAGGTAGCTTCTGACTATTATCTACAGGTTGTTTCCACTCTGATAGTTCCCGATTTACGGCATTGGCAAAATCTGTAGATACTAACAGCACATTTATATTTCCATCGGATTTACCAATAGGGTCAGCTTGAGCATATAATAAACGACCGTTAAAATTAGATTTACCTAAAATCAACTGATGGCTTTGTCGGTTTTTCAGGGTGATATTAATAGTTGCTTGGGGTGGATCTAAGGCAAATTCTCCAAGCTGTTTTGCTGGAGTTGAGAGAGTGCGATCGCTATTACCCTTGACCAACAAATCCATTAAATAAGAAACAATAGCATCATTTGCTGGCCCCAATATTGGAGATTTGATTAACCACTTGGGTTTACTAGAAGATTCAGGGTTCCGTTCCAGATTCAGGGTGAATTTTTTTGTCTTGACTGTTAAGGATTGCACATCATCTTCTCCAAAAGAGAAAATTTTCTGCTTTTGCTCCTTGATTTCTTCTTGTACAGTTGCACGTCGAATTTCATGGAAGTAAACAAAACCACCTAAACCCAACGCTAGCAGTATCAAAATTAAAGTCGTTCGTGGCAATTTCATTTTTTAGTCATTTGTCATTTGTCATTGGGCATGGGAAAAACTCTTCTTCAGTCTCTACTTGTCATTCCTAACTCCTAACTCTTGTACAGACGCGATTAATCGCGTCTCTATTTCTTACCGCCGTTTCCACCAAATAATAACTGCGATCGCAAATCCAATTAAGGGTAAAACTAACAGAGATGACAATATTAAAAGATTAGCTTGGGTGGTTGTCAGGGTTATCCGCCGATTTTTCGGTTCTTTGGGACGAATGGAAAGGGGTTGCTGATCTTGTTGACTCAGCCAAGTAACTGAGTTGAGGAATACATCTCCATTTAATTGCTGTTGAAACAAACCATCGGTGGCGAAATCGGAATTTCCTAAAACTACTAACCGTGACTCGGTAGCTGTTTGAGATGAGGCAGCAGGGGAAGGAGGGGCAGGGGAGGCAGGGGAGGCAGAGGAGGCAGGGGAGGTAGGGGGAGTGGGGGAAGCCTTGCTTTGAGTGGTTGGTGATGGTAAGGCTTGCGGAGTCTTGGGGGAAGGGGAAGGAGTGGGGGAAGCCTTGCTTTGAGTGGTTGGTGATGGTAAGGCTTGCGGAGTCTTAGGGGAAGGGGAAGGAGTCGGGCTAGTCTTGCTTTGAGTGGTTGGTGATGGTAAAGGTGAAGGTGTCGGTGCAGATTGGGGTGTGGAAGTAGATTTGGGTGTTTGTTTTCTTGTTAAGGCAACGCCCAAAGTTAAAGGGCCTTTCAGGTCTTTATCTGCATTAAACTCTAATTTTTCGCTTTGGAGGTTGCTTTCTGCCCAACTGCTGGGGTAGGGTTTGGTTCGTAGCAGTGGAGTAGCCTGAACACCAGGCACAGAGGTAATTTCCAGCGGTCGGGCAATCGGATAAAAAGAATTGCCGTTACCGAAATCTTTGGTAATTGGATGTTGTCCGTATTCTGTCACTAAGGGCGCAGCAGGGCCAAGTCCCACAACGCTTTCGCCAGAGACATCGACTGCTAAACGATTATCCAGACGAACACCCCACTCTTGTAGCAAGCTGTTAAGTTTGGGATCGGTATTAGGATCGATCATCAGCAGTAAATTACCGCCGCGATTAAGGTAGTCTTGCAAAGCTTTAACTTCACCCTCAAACAGTCCTCGTTTGGGGCCAGCTACTATTACGACAGCCGCATCTTGAGGAACTTTGGAAGTTTCTCCTAAATTCAGAGGTGATGTTGTGAAATTTTTATCGCCTAATCCCTGAACTGCTTGTGATATTGCATCTTTACCAGGCGAAAGTTGGCGTTCGCCATGACCTTGGAGGAAGTAAACTTTAGCTGTGGTTGAATTTGTTAGTTGTTGCAGGCGACTAGTTAATCTAATTTCTGACAAGCGCTCATTTTCATTTATTGTTTGTACTAATTGCCGTTTATCCCCAGATTCTAAATAAACTTCTCCATAATCTTTGACGCCAAACTTTTCTGCAAGTCCTGGTCTAGCTTGGGGGTCGATATACTCGTATTTAAATTTTGAGCTTTGGCGTTGATAATTTTCTAGTAGTTCTCGGTCTTGGGGATTTTGGTTAATATCAAATACCCATACTTTCACTGGCTGTGGTAAAACCTTTACTAATTCATGTGACTGGGGTGCAAGGGTAAATAATTGAGCCTCTGTTAAGTCTGCCCGCAAGTGATAGCGAGTTCCCAAAAAGTTAATCAATCCCAAAATTGCTAATATTGCCAGAGTTGCCACTAGGGCATTAGTCCCAGCTTGGGTAGAACGACGATTCCACCAGTTACTCTGGTAGCTTTGCCATATTATCCCCAACCCACTGATGACAATTCCTGCAATCAGAAATACTAATGGAATTAATCCCCACTGTTCAGAGATTAACCCAGCTGTTAAGCCGACAGTAATTAGGAATGGGCCTAACCAAAACAGATATTTCCACAGTTTCTTTTTTGCAACTATCTTCATAATTTGTCATTTGTCATTTGTCATTGGTCATTTGTCATTTGTCATTTGTCATTGGTCATTGGTCATTGGTCATTTGTCATTGGTCATTTATCTAAAAATAGTGACAAGTAAAAATATATGGAGGAAAATTGAGTAACTAAAAGTAAGTAAGATAACTGAATAAATGGCGACAAAGCGTTTCCAAGAATTACAGGTGTATCAATTATCAGAACAATTAGCAGATGACATTTGGAAAATTGTTGAAGGATGGAGTTTTTTTGCAAAAGATACAATTGGTAAACAGATTGTACGTTCGGCAGATAGTATCGGTGCCAATATAGCAGAAGGTGTAGGAAGAGGTAGTTTTCAAGAAAATAGACGTTTTATAAAAATAGCAAGAGGCTCTTTGAATGAAACTCAACATTGGTTAAGACGAGCTTACACTCGTAAATTATTAACTACCGAACAGATAAATGCAATCAAAACAATTATTAACGAACTAGCACCAAAATTAAACTCCTACCTAAACTCAATTGGCAATGTCCTAGATGACTAATAACAAATGACCAAGGACAAATGACAAATGACAAATGACTATTGCCTTTGAAAACGCAGTGCATCAATTGATTGAGCTGTAAGAAAGATGCCCAAAAAAATGTAACTGGCAAATAAAATTAAAGCGCTAGTATCAAAAATACCTTGGATTAATGTGTTGTAATGTTTCAGTAACGATAGATAACCTAAAGCTTCACCTACGGGGCCAGGGACAATTTTGGCGATTAAATCAATCAATAACAATAATAAGATTACTGCAAAGGTAAGAACGGCAGATAAAATTGTGCTGTCTGTTAATGAGGAAATAAACATTCCTACAGATAAAATTGCTGCTGCTAGTAAGATTAATCCAATATGACCCAGTAAGGGAATTGAGGGTGTCATTGGTGGATTTGAGCCGCTGATGGCGATCGCTTCCAACAATAGCATGGGTACAACCATTGTGATAAAAAATGTGATTACACCTAATAATTTACCTACAGCTACCGCCCAATTGGTGATTGGTGAGGTGGCTAATAGTTCTAAAGTGCCCCGTTTCCGTTCTTCGGCATAGAGTCCCATCGACAGTATGGGCAGAATAAACAACAATAGCCATCCCATGCGATCCAAAAATGCCCGAACAAATTCGTAGGGGACATCTATCGGTGGTACTGGTACTCCCAGCTGTTGTCCTTGTGCATCTATTGCCGCAACTCCTACCAAAATGCCGTCTGGGCCTAGCAAAATCATCACGAAGAATAACCCGGCGATGAACCAAAATATGCCTGCGATCGCATAAGCTAAGGGCGATACAAAATAACTCTGTAACTCTCGGCGATAAATGGCAATAATATTACTCAGCACTATACCCATTTACGCTGCCTCTCCTTCTTTGTCTGCTGCTAAGTCTACATCAGGATCGAAATTTTTTTCTTCTGTGGTTAGTTGCAAGAATACGTCTTCTAAGGTAGCGTTAACCCGCCGCAGTTCATGTAAACCAAATCCCGCACGCACTAATGTTGTGGCAATATCGCGTCCTGGTTCTTTTCCCGGTTGCGATATCACCCGCAGGTAAGCGCGATTTGACTGGGGTTGATGACCTCCACCTGTCGGAATTGATTCTATCAGGCTCACACCCGCAACTTTTTGCAATACCTGTTTCGCTAGGGCGGCTTCTCCTTCTATTTCCAATTCATAACCAGAACCACCTGTCAACTGAGTCATCAGATTTTCTGGTGTATTAGTTGCCACCACCTTACCGCGATTGATGATGGCGACGCGGCTACAAGTCATGCTCACTTCTGGCAGAATGTGCGTGGAAAGAATAATTGTGTGAGTACCAGCGAGGCTTTTGATTAAATTCCGCACCTCAATTATTTGTCGGGGATCGAGTCCGACGGTGGGTTCATCTAAAATGATTGCTGGGGGATCGTGGACGATCGCTTGAGCAATTCCTACCCTTTGGCGGTATCCTTTAGAAAGTTTGCGAATAATTACTCGCCGCTTATCTTCCAAGTTGCAGCGTTCGATAGCGGCTGTCACTTTGTTGGGGCGATCGCCTGCTGAAACTCCCTTAATTCGGGCGACAAAATGCAAAAATCCCTCCACCGTCATGTCTGGATATAACGGCGGTGTTTCGGGTAAATAACCAATGCGTTGGCGCACAGCTAGGGAATTTTCATGAACATCATAACCAGCAATTCGGGCATTTCCATTGGTTGCCGGTAAATAACCAGCCAGAATCCGCATGGTTGTGGTTTTTCCAGCGCCATTGGGGCCCAACAACCCTAAAATCTCCCCAGGCTCGACGCTAAAGGTGACATCAGTAATTGCTGGGGTAGAGCCGTATATTTTACTCAGATGTTCAACTTCAATCATGCGTATAGTGGCGATCGCAAATTTATAGAATACCCAATAATCTTAGATCGCAATATTGAGTATAGGGGACTGGCACAAAGATTAGCTGACAATGGGTAAAGTTCCTGAAAAACCTCTTTAGGCACTTCCAAATAAAAAACATCCCAAATTTTCTTATGGGATGGGTGTCCTCACGTGTCTCATATATAGCAGAATTCAGAAGTAAAACAGGCTTTATATCTAGATAACAGACGCCAGCTTGTGTGCCTCATCAACTTGAAATCTGCTCTAATACCAATTCTCTAAAGTTAGGCAACACATTCAACGCCCGAAACCCAGGCCATATCTGACTTTCTTAATTCCGAATTCCGAATTGGTATAAGATGCCATTGGTGTCAAATTAAGCCATCAGCCCCTAATAAGCCATTTTCATACTCTGCATAGAAACGAGATAAACCAGAGAATAATGGAAAATCAGGCTTTTTTAGATTTATGTGTACACCATAGCCAATCTGTACAAAGAGCAGTGTCGAGTTAATTAAGCAAGTATCTTGAAAGAAACTATTTCTCATTTTTCTTTTGAGCAATCAACTCGGATTAGCCGTTATTGCCGAAGGTATTGAAATACCACAACAACTTCAATGGTTACAGAAACTTGGATGTGAATTTGGTCAAGGTTATGTGTTCTCTAAACCTCTAAAATATGAGACAGCAAAAATACTTCTAGCAACTCAAACCACGTATTTATCCTCTGGTGAATACGGCAACAGATGCACTAATTAAAAAAGCAGTTGGATGATAGAAATAGGCGATCTCACAAATACAGCCAAGATTTTCTGTTTTTCTCTATCCTTAACCAGATATTATTCGATAATTTTTGTTATAAGTTAACTGGTATTTGTATTTAGTATTTTAAATTAGCTAAATAGTGTTATTTATCTTGATGGGTCGAGCTAAATTTTCATTCCACATATCAGATAACTAAAACCTTGACCTCTGGCAAAAGAGACTTTTGGACTCAGCAAAAATCTATCTGTAGATAACTTACTAAAAATCACAAACTAGCTTAGGGTATGTACAGCCTCAGCAATGAGTATTAGTTTTTCCAAAAACTTTTCATGCCCCATATTCATTATCCTCAGTTACGGCGTTATGTCCTTGTTGTATTAATTGTCGCACTAGCATTAGTGCTAATGTTAATGCTAGACCCTTGGTTAAACATAAGTAGAACCCCTTTTCTACTATTTTTTAGCGCTGTAATGTTGAGTGCTTGGTATGGTGGTTTGAAGTCAGGGTTGTTAGCAACTTCATTGTCTGCATTACTGAGCAATTATTTCTTTCTCCCTCCAGCTTATGAGCTGAGTTTTGATTTATCTAATTCTGTGCGAATTGGATTATTTGCATTGCAAGGATTGTTCTTTAGTATTTTATGTGAAGCATTAAAAACTGCTAAAACAGGGGCTGATGAAAATCTCCAAAAGCTGAGAGTTAGTGAAGAAAGATTTCGATTAGCGTTAAGTAGTTCAGATATCGTGGTCTTTCAGCAAGACCGCGATTTGCGATATCAGTGGATTCATAATTCTCAAGGTCTAGAAACTGCTGAGGAAATGTTAGGTAAGTCTGATGATGAATTATTTACCGCCTCAGTAGCAGCGCCATTGCAGGCAATTAAGCAAAATGTAATAAAAACTGGTGTTGCAACCCGCCAAGAGGTTTATTTGACAATTAGTCAAGAAAATCGTTACTACGATTTACTAGTTGAACCGCTAAGGGATGCAGACAATAACATTTTAGGTATCACCTGTGCAGGTGTGAATATTACTGAGCGCAAGCAGGCAGAACTAGAAAAAGCCAGGTTGCACCAGGAACTTCAACAAGCTATTGGGCAAAAAGATGAATCTCTGGCTTTACTCAATGCTTGGCTTACTAGTTCGCCAGTGGCGCTGGCTTTTCTCGATCCCGAACTGCGCTATATTCATGCGAATGAAACGCTAGCTGCTATTAACGGTGTACCGCAAACTCAACATATTGGTCACACCTTTAGGGAAGTACTACCAGAATGGGCAGCGCAAATTGAGCCTGTTTTTCAGCAAGTGATGGAAACTAGGCAGCCCCTACTCAACCAAGAAGTGAGCGGTGAAACTTATCCGCCTGGGGTATATCGTTATGGTCTTGTCAGCTATTATCCGGTGTGTTTGCCGAATGGACAGTTGTTGGGAGTGGGCATTAGTTCAATTGATATTACTCAACTCAAACAAACTGAACAAGCATTACGAGAAAGCGAAGCTAAGTTTCGCAGTGTGGTTGATTCAAACATGATTGGTATCGGCTTCTGGGATCGAGACGGCAGGATTACAGACGCTAACGATGCCTTGCTGAATATGGTGGGTTATACCCGTGAAGAATTACTTTCTGGAACACTTCGCTGGCAAGACCTAACTCCTACAGAGTACGTGCCACTCGATCGAGAAGCAATAACTCAATTACAAGATAGTTTCTTTTGTACGCCATATCAAAAAGAATATATCCGTAAAGACGGCTCACGCTTCCCGATTTTGATAGGTGGTAGCCACTTTGAAGGGACTATAGATCGAGGAGCTTTTTTTGTTCTCGATATTACAGAGCGCAAGCAGGCTGAGGAAAGACTACGCTATATTGCCCAAATTAGTAGTGTACTTTCTACTTCGTTAGATTATGAACAAACCTTACAACAAATCGCCAAAATTTCAGTTCCTCAGCTAGCTGATTGGTGTAGCGTTGATATTTTAAATGAAGATGGTTCCATTCGCCGCCTACCCATTGCCCATGCAGACCCATCGAAAGCGGAGTTGGCGCGTAAACTTCAGGAATATGTGACAGATTACAAGAGTGCAAGTGCAATTACTAGAGTACTGCAAACTGGACAAAGTGAATTGATCTCAGAGGTATCTGACTCGCTATTAGTAGCAACTACTCAGAATCAGGAACACTTAGAACTTGTTCGGCAATTGGGGATGCAGTCTGTAATGATTGTGCCGTTAATTGCAAAAGGGCGCATACTCGGCTGTATTACCTTTGTCAGCACTCTATCAGACCGTCGCTACGATCGCACTGACCTAACTTTAGCAACAGATATTACTCATCGTGCTGCCTTAGCAGTGGAAAATGCTCAACTTTATCGAGACATCCACCAAGCTTTAGTCCATTATGCTGAATCTCTATCTCTTCTAGATGCGCTCCTAGAAGCAGCTCCGATTGCTGTATGCTTTTTGGATCGAGAACTGCAATATATCCGCATTAATCAAGTTTTCGCTGACATTAACGGTTTAACTATAGAAGAACATTTAGGACGCAAATTTAGGGAAGCCTTGCCAGCAATGGCGGCTGAGTTAGAGCCACAGTTACAGCACGTGTTAGATACTGGAGAACCCCTGCTGAATATGGAAATCAGCGGTGAGACAAGAGGACAGCCAAGACGTTACGGTTACTGGCTGGGCAACTATTACCCGGTTAATAACGCAATGGCTGAAACGGTAGGAATTGGGATTATTTTGGCAGATGTTACCGCAGCAAAGCAAACAGAAGTTGCTTTGCGAGAAAGTGAAGAAAGGTTTCGAGCAATGTTCAATCAAGCAGCTGTCGGTATTACTCTAGTAGCGTTGGATGGAAAATTTCTGCAAATTAATCCTGCCCTATGCGAAATTACTGGGTATAGCCATGAAGAGTTAATGCAAATGAACTTTCAGGAAATTACCCACCCTGACGACTTAGAAGTTGATTTGGAAAATGGTCGGCGAGTTTTAGCAAAAGAAATTAGTGGATATTCCTTAGAGAAGCGCTACATTCGCAAAGATGGTTCTATCGTTTGGGCAAACTTAACTTCATCAGCAGTTTGGAATGCGAAGGGACAACCAATGTATGCATTAGGGATTATTGAGGATATTAGCCATCGCAAACGAATTGAAGCCACACAAAACTTTTTAGTCGAAGCCAGTACCTTACTAGCTGCCTCATTAGATTATGAAATAACTTTAGAAAATGTAGCTAATCTAGCAGTTCCAACTTTAGCCGATTTGTGCATTGTAGATGTTTTCCAGGAAGATTGGTCAAGTAAACAAATTGCGATCGCAATTGCCGATCACACAAAACTGAATATTTTAGACGAAATTCGACGGCGTTATCGACCCAAAACCAAAGCGAAAGAACTTGTACGGCAGCTACGTTTAGGAATATCTGTCTTTTATCCCGAATTATCTGACTCACATCTTTTACAGATGTCTGAAGACGACGAACATCTGCAATTGCTGCAAAGTTTGGGTATTCGTTCTCTAATGGTGATTCCAGTTCGTTCTCGCGGGCAATTATTTGGAGCAATCTCTTTTTTTACCGCCGAATCTGGTCGGTACTATCAACAAACAGACTTGGCTTTAGCAGAAGATATTGCTCGGCGGGCAGCGACAGCTATCGACAACGCCAGACTCTACCAGGAAACTGAACGGTCTGTCAATCGCACCGTACTTTTACAAAGAATAACTGCTGCCTTCTCGGAAGCCTTAACTCCCCAACAAGTAGCTAATGTCGTGGTAAACCAAGGCATTGCCGCCTTGGAAGCTACTGGTGGTTCCGTTGTCTTGCTGACTGAGGGAAATACTACCCTAAATGTTGTGCAAGCAATTGGCTATCCGCAAACGCTCATCAATACTTTGACAACTTTTCCGATCGCAGCACCTAACCAAATAGCAGAAACAGTCAGAACTGGGCAGCCGATTTTTTTAGAAAATTTAGCAGCCATGATTGCTAGATATCCCAAATTAGCAGATGTTGTGACTGTTATGGCGAATAATGCCTGGGCTTCCATTCCCTTGGTGGTAGAAGGTCAAGTAATTGGCGCACTGGGATTAAGCTTTACTAGTGGACAAATATTTAATGAAGAAGACCGGGGATTTATGTTGACACTGGGACAACAGTGTGCCCAAGCGATCGCCCGCGCTCAACTTTACGAAGCTGAAAAGACTGCCAGGGCAGAAGCCGAGACAGCCAACCGAATTAAAGATGAATTTCTCGCTGTCCTTTCCCACGAACTCCGAACTCCCTTGAATCCAATTTTAGGATGGGCAAAGTTACTCAGAACCCGCAAGTTCGACGAAGCTACTAAAATCCGAGCATTGGAAACAATCGAGCGGAATGCCAGGTTACAAACCGAATTGATTGGAGATTTACTTGATGTTTCGCGGATTTTGCAAGGTAAGGTTAGGTTAAATCTCCATGCAGTGGATTTGAAAATAGCGATCGCATCTGCATTAGAAACGGTGCGTTTAGCAGCAGAAGCCAAATCGATTCAAATTCAAACGGTGTTAAGTAATGATATCGGCAAAGTTCTCGGCGATGGCGATCGCTTGCAACAAGTAATGTGGAATCTCCTCTCCAATGCTGTTAAATTCACACCCACGAATGGACTTGTAGAAGTGCGTCTAGAGCAAGTTGGTTTAGATGCCCAAATCCAGGTAATTGATACAGGTAAAGGAATTAACCCAGAATTTTTGCCCTACGTCTTTGATTACTTCCGGCAAGCAGATGCTAAGACAACCAGAGTATTTGGCGGATTGGGATTGGGACTGGCAATTGTGCGTCATCTGGTAGAACTTCATGGTGGCACAGTTCAGGCAGAGAGTCCCGGAGAAGGACAAGGAGCTACCTTCACAGTTAAACTACCTTTGCTGAAAAATTCTGAGTTGCGAGTTAGCAGTAGTGAGGCTTCTCAAACAGAACTCAGTACTGAAGAGACATTACTGGCTGGAGTACAAATCCTGCTTGTAGACGATCAAGCCGATGTGCGAGAGTTTTTTAGCTTTGCGCTGGAACAATATGGCGCGACGGTAACGGCAGTCGAATCAGCAGATGAAGCGCTGCAAACATTAATGCAATCAAACCCAGATATCCTCTTAAGCGATATTGGAATGCCCTTCATGGATGGGTATATGTTGCTACGTGAAGTGAGAAAATTACCACCAGAGCAAGGCGGACAAATTCCGGCGATCGCTTTGACAGCTTATGCAGGAGAAATTAACTACAATCAAGCAATGGCAGCAGGATTTCAAAAACATCTACCTAAACCCGTCGATCCAGCGGATTTAGCCGCAGCGATCGTTAGTCTCATTGGGCACACTTCATCTTCTGAGTAAATAAACTCTTCAATTTCTCTTCTTTACTTTAGAAATTAAATATATATTTTTTATTTTTCTTTAGAAATTTGCCATTTGCAAATTGATGTTATAAATTAATGCTCAGGTTTTAATCAGAGATTTATTTACCAATGAAAACCCAACAGTTCAGTTCAACAACCCTAGAAAATACACCTACCAAGACGAAAAAACAGTCTTTTCCTGGTAAGAGTATTGGTACTCCCAAAGTACCATTTCGTAAATTCCATAAAATAGTCCAACAGCATGAGTTACTTAGTGACTGGGAACACGCGAGTTAATTTAGTAACGTACTTACGATCTAAATTGATGTACTACTCTCGGTATCCAGTCAGACATTAAATGATACCAATTTTCTGTGAAGTTGCACTTAATAACGAGGTGATGATATAATCCCATCCACAAATAGAAGCGTAGTTTACCGCCGTAGGTCTTACCCTGAGCCTGTCGTTCGCGGAGCGTCTCGTAGAGAAGGGCATCGCTTCTGCTGAGATGGAACCCTTGAACCTGTTTTAACTTCCGTCTTAATTCATCTTTAGGCCCCTAGTTTATTCACCATCAAATTTTCTTAACACCTTGGTATCAAGAAATGGAAAAGTATTTAGTCACCAAAGAAGAGATTGAGTCTTATGAAGGACTAGAAAAAACACATTTTCTCAACTCCAATGCTCGCAGACTAAATAAGTCTTTAGGGGATTTGACAGGTTTAAAAAATATCGGTTTCCACATCATTGAGGTAGAGCCTGGACGTGAATCGACGGAGCTTCACATGCACTATCACGAAGAAGAGTGCGTATACGTTCTCTCAGGAGAAGCTGAAGCAACAATTGGAGAAAGCGTTTATCCAGTTAAAGCAGGAGATTTTATTGGATATCGCGCTGGTGGTAAGCCGCACAAGCTGAAAAACACGGGCAATTCTATATTCAAATGTATAGTAGTTGGTCAAAGGCTAGACCATGATATCGGTGATTATCCAAATTTGCAGAAGCGTATATATCGGAGCAAAGGTTTAAAGTGGAATCTGGTCGATATGGAAAATATAGCTGAACCAGTAGCAGGTAAGAAGGCATAACAGGTAGAATGCATTTCCTGATGATTTCTTTGGCTCTATTGCCATGAGCCAACAATTTGAGTATTCTCCTTCATGCAGTTCATGTGCCGGCAATAGCTTTACTTTCACAAAACCACATTTTTCATAACAGCGAATAGCACGATAATTGTCAACGTGCGGATCTATAACAATTTTCTCAGCTTGACACTGTTCAAAAAGATAGTTGATAAATACTGATAGCATTTTTGTACCAATTCCCTTGTTCCAATAGTCGGTTTCGCCGATGAACAAGTCAATCGCATAGACACCATCGGTTTGGTCGAGATGATACAATTGTCTATCAGTTTCCGATAAGTCATTGAGTGTACAATACTGCAAATAACCAATGGGAATATCTTGATAGTAGAGGAGGCAAGGAATAACCGGCTCATCTCTCCTAACCATCGGTTTGTACGTTTCTATAATTCTTTCTAAAGGAAAAAAATTATCTCTTCCTTCATAAAATTCTAAAACTTTTGCATTAGTTAACCATTTTGCCATCAACTCATAATCATACATTTCATCTTGCATGAGACGAATAAATATTTCGTCTTTTCTAATCAGCATATCTTGTATAAATAGAATATTTTTTGTAGCAGCTATTAATATCAGTCGTTAAAAATATCTATATTTTGACATAATTTGTGAAAAAAAGAGGAATTTTATCTCTATTTTCTAAAAATAAAATTCCTCTTCAACCCTTATAAGACCCTTGAGATTAGATAGTTATCCACAGGTGAGATTTACTTAGTTACCACCAGATACAACAGCTTTATTATGTATCGCAGTGTCTTCAGGCTTTCTCTGCCATTTCCCATCATTGCCTGGTTCGTATTCATTTTTTACACTATTCCAAGCAATATCACGCGCACCCTCTTCACTCGAACCATCACTTTCAGCAGCATTAAATGCCGTAATAAAAATCTGTTGTGCGTGTTCAGGCAGTTGTCCTTTGATATCTTCCGCTAATTCATCTATTTTGTTATAAGGCATAAACTCACTCCGAATTATTTCAACTTGAGTCCATGCTAAAGAACTGGTAATCTAATTTCCTCCTTCTCTAAGTAGAGACCAAATAATCATACTTTTGGCTGAGTCAAACAATTTTTAAATCAGCGATGCAATAATATTAATACTCATAGCTAAAATGGTGGTGTTGAAAAAGAAAGATAATATGCCATGTAACAGAGTCAAGCGTCTCATATCGGGTGATGTTGTCTGCACATCTGAAACTTGACTGGTCATACCAACAACAAATGAATAATATAAAAATTCCCAGTAGTCTGGATAGTCGTTATGAGGAAAATCTAAACCTCTAGTGATTTCTTCACTCTGATTACGATTAATATATTTGTAATAGCTGTGTGCATATTGCACTGCAAACATCGTATGCACTAATAACCAGGAACCGACAATGGTCATAATTGAAAGTACAACGTGTAGGGTAAGCTGAATTATTGACAATCCTTTTTTATCAAGTAAAAACCCAATAGCTAAAACACTCGCACAAGCCGCAGCGATTACCAGCATAAATATAGCCAAATGTCCTTCATATTCACTCTCAGCATAACGGCGAATTTTTTCTGGGTTAGCCTTAATCATTTTCCACCACGTTATCGCTAAGAAAAAGTCAATAGCGGAGTTCCAAGCGCAGAGAATGCGAGTAGGTAAGTGCAGAGAATGCGGCAGGATTACTGAAACTAATACAGCGAGTCCGATAGCAATGATTAATCGGGGTCGGGTGTCAAAGTTTTTAAATAAATTAAGTTTCACAAATATTGCGATCGCAGAGTTTAACTAATTCGTAATTTGTAATTTTTGGTGAAACACTACACCACATTACACAATCGTCATTCCAGATTTTACTAGGATCTGAATCCACATCAGTAGATGGACAAAAATATTTACAACCATTGCAAACTCAGTGAATCAATCCAATACTCTGCAAATGTCTCATTCGTAATGACATTGTGTAATTAATTTTGTCCAACTACTTTTTTATCTTCTCAGTCTTTAATCTCCAGCCCTTAGTTCAATTAAAAATTATTGGAACTTGGCTCTAATCGTCTCTATGCGTTTACGATTAACACCCAAATCGCTTTGACCTAAACGTGAAGCTGAACGCACATGGATAACATTGGCAGTCCGGTCTAGATAGAATTCTACATCATCCACAAATCCTAGTAAAGCACTTTTAAATTCTGCATATAAATAATCTTTACTTTCAGTAATGATTTTGGTTCTTGGTAAAGACTCAATAATCTGTTTAAGATTAGTAATCGCTTGTTCTGGAGTAGATGTAAAAGTCAGTGGTGCAATTTGATGAGATGCATCTGTACTCTGACTAGAAACGCAATTGGGGGAATTAGGGCAAGATGCTAATTTACCGTTGCTAATACCTAAATTACTTGGTCGTTTGCCAGCAAAAACCATAATTATGTCTCCGAATGAGTGAATAAATATACTCTCATATATTTGTTTTAATCACTGTAATATTTTGCTGTAATCGCATCTTTTGGCAAATGGCAGATTCACTAAAACATCAGTGATGCGATCGCTCTTTATGAACTCAATATTTGACTTTTTCATAAAAAAAGCCTGTATTCTTTGCTCAATAAAGCTTACAGGCTATATTACACCTATACCAAGTTACTTCAGACTAGGCGATACTCAAATTAACTCGGACAATCAAATCGTTGTAATCTCGATCGCCGCCATTAGCCAAATCCTCAAAGCCAAAAGCGTTATTCCCTAATAGGCGAATATGATCTGCTTTGTCAGTGTTAGCACCCAAGAAGGAGAAGTAAACTGCCGGATCGTTATTGGTATTGCTATCAAGAATTGCATCAGTTCCGGCATTAACGATGATAAATGGGACGAAAATAGCACTAGGTTGGAAATTACCTGTGAAAGTTGCTGTACCTTCGTTAGCTACACTCAAATCAATACCAGCGACACGGTGACTAATAGCTGCTTGAGTATAACCCGCCTGCCCAACCAGCACATCTGCTGTACCATCGCCATTGGTATCGATGCCACCATTCTCATCAGTTATCTGATAAAAGCCGACAAAGTTGTTAAAAGCTGCTTCTCTATGAACTACAAATTCGGCTTTCACCAATTGTTTCACATCCCGTAAATCAATTAGTTCGGGTTCATATTTTCCTTGAAGACCAGTACCTAGAGGTGGATCTTGCTCTGTTGCTGCAATCTTGACAACCAAATTCTGGAAGTTGAGAGAGAACCCTGTATCGTCCACATTCGTATCTGAGGAAAAAAGCACCTGAGAAAACGGGGTTTGTCCAGATAGCACCGCCTGAGTAGTGCTGCTACGGATTAAATAAAATCTTAGGTTGCTCTCAGAGTTGAACTCCAGTAGCCTGCTGAGGTCAGTGGGATTAAAACCATTGGGTAATTTGGCAAGAGATGAAAGAAGCACTGTTGCCCGTTGGAGAGCTAGTTCGGTGTAATTTGCAGCACCAGGGGCTACGCCATTAATCCTACCTTCTGCATCGTCAACGACAAATACACCCAGTTCATTGACTTCTTCAGAAGTGTTGCTTTTAATCTTGACTGAGAGTTTGGCTTTTTCCCCGTTAACTTGATTTTTGATCCTAAAGATATCACCTGTAATTCTAGTGAGGAGGCTGATTGATTTAGTCTCAGCAGTAATCCCTTGAGCAATGGTGAGTGCAAATACATCACTGACTTCAGCCCCAACCGAATCTTTGGCGGTAACTTTGATGTTCAAGCTACCCAAGTTATTATTCGTAGGAGTGCCGCTGAAAGTACGCTTATTAGGATTGAAGCTTAACCAACTAGGTAGTGGATCGCCATTGTCTAAAGTAGCAGTGTAGGTTAGGGTATCTTCAATATCTACATCGCTAAAGGTGTTTTCAGGGATAGTGAAGTTAAAGGTAGTTTCTGCCGTAACTTTTTGGTCAGCGATCGCCTGCTCTACAATTGGTGGATTGTTAGCTTTAGCAATTGTGAGTGTAAATACATCACTGATTTCAGCAAGAGCCGGATCTGTGGCGGTGACTTTAATGTTCAAACTACCCACATTATCATTGGTAGGAGTGCCGCTGAAGGTAAACTCGTTAGCATTGAAGCTTAACCAACTAGGTAGTGGATCGCCATTGTCTAAGGTAGCAGTGTAGGTCAGGGTATCTTCAAGATCCACATCGCTAAAAGTATTTTCAGGAATTGTGAAGTTGAAGGTAGTTTTTGCTGTGGCCTTTTGGTCAGCGATCGCTTGATCTACAATTGGCGCACTATTGAACTTAGCAACTGTCAATACAAACACATCACTGACTTCATCCCCAGAAATATCCTTGACAGTGACTTTGATATTTTGATTGCCCAAATTCTCCATCGTCGGAGTACCACTAAAATTCCGGGTAGCAGAATTAAAAGTTAGCCAACTGGGCAGTGGATCGCCGTTTTCGAGAGTAGCAGTGTAGGTGAGGCTATCGCCAGCATCAATATCAATGAAAATATTTTCTGGAATCGTGAAATTGAACTGCGTATTTATGAGTACCTTTCGATTAGCGATCGCCTCAACTAACTCTGGTGCATCGTTGGTGTTGTTAACAGTAAGTGCAAAATCATCACTAACTTCAACCCCAAAAATATCCCTAGCAGTAACTTTAATGTTGAAGCTACTCACATCTGCATTTAAGGGAGTGCCATTAAAGGTTTTGGTAGCAGCATTGAAGGTTAACCAACTCGGTAGAGAGTCGCCGTTTTCGAGAGTGGCGGTGTAAGTGAGGCTATCGCCAGCATCGACATCAATGAAGGTGTCTTCTGAGAAAGTGAAATTGAAAACCGTGTCTTCTATTGCTTCTTGGTTTGCAATTTCGTTCATCACCTCTGGCGCATCGTTGGTGTTGTTAACAGTGAGCGTAAACACATCACTGATTTGAGCAAGAGCTAAATCCGTGGCAGTAACTTTAATGTTTAAGCTACCCACGTTTGCATTTAAGGGAGTGCCACTGAAGGTTTTGGTTGCAGCATTGAAGGTTAACCAACTCGGTAGAGAGTCGCCGTTTTCGAGAGTGGCAGTGTAGGTGAGAGTGTCGCCAGCATCAACATCCTTAAAGGTGTTATCTGGGATAATGAAGGTGAAAAGTGTGTCTTCTGTTGCTTGTTGAGGAGCGATCGCCTGAAATACCTCTGGCGCATCGTTGACGTTGTTAACGGTGAGTGTAAAAACATCATTCGCTTGGGCGCCAGCAGTATCTTTAGCAGTAACTTTAATGTTGAGGCTGCCGACATTTGCATTTAAGGGAGTGCCATTAAAGGTTTTGGTAGCAGCATTGAAGGTTAACCAACTCGGTAGAGAGTCGCCGTTTTCGAGAGTGGCGGTGTAAGTGAGGCTATCGCCAGCATCGACATCAATGAAGGTGTCTTCTGAGAAAGTGAAATTGAAAACCGTGTCTTCTATTGCTTCTTGGTTTGCAATTTCGTTCATCACCTCTGGCGCATCGTTGGTGTTGTTAACAGTGAGCGTAAACACATCACTGATTTGAGCAAGAGCTAAATCCGTGGCAGTAACTTTAATGTTTAAGCTACCCACGTTTGCATTTAAGGGAGTGCCACTGAAGGTTTTGGTTGCAGCATTGAAGGTTAACCAACTCGGTAGAGAGTCGCCGTTTTCGAGAGTGGCAGTGTAGGTGAGAGTGTCGCCAGCATCAACATCCTTAAAGGTGTTATCTGGGATAATGAAGGTGAAAAGTGTGTCTTCTGTTGCTTGTTGAGGAGCGATCGCCTGAAATACCTCTGGCGCATCGTTGACGTTGTTAACGGTGAGTGTAAAAACATCATTCGCTTGGGCGCCAGCAGTATCTTTAGCAGTAACTTTAATGTTGAGGCTGCCGACATTTGCATTTAAGGGAGTGCCACTGAAGGTTTTGGTCGCAGCATTGAAGGTTAACCAACTCGGTAGAGAGTCGCCGTTTTCGAGAGTGGCAGTGTAGGTGAGAGTGTCGCCAGCATCAACATCCTTAAAGGTGTTATCTGGGATAAAGAAGTTGAAAAATGTGTCTTCTATTGCTTGTTGAGGAGCGATGGGCGAAGCTACTTGTGGCGCATCATTGGTATTATTAACAGTGAGTGTAAATACATTACTCGCTTGAGCTTGAGCAATATCCTTGGCGGTAACTTTGATGTTCAGACTACCGACGTTTTCATTTAAGGGAGTGCCACTGAAGGTTTTGGTTGCAGCATTAAAACTCAACCAACTCGGTAGAGAGTCGCCGTTTTCAAGAGTGGCAGTGTAGGTAAGAATATCGCCAGCATCAACATCCTTAAAGGTGTTGTCTGGGATAATGAAGTTGAAAAGTGTGTCTTCTGTTGCTTGTTGAGGAGCGATCGCCTGAAATACTTCTGGCGGATCGTTGACATTCTTAACGGTGAGTGTAAACACATCACTGACTTGAGCAAGATAAGTATCTGTAGCAGTAACTTTAATGTTTAAGCTACCCACATTCTCATTTAAGGGAGTGCCACTGAATGTTTGAGTAGCAGCATTGAAGCTTAACCAACTGGGTAAAGAGTCACTGTTTTCGAGAGTGGCAGTGTAGGTGAGAATGTCTTCAGGATCTTGATCTTGGAAGCTATCTGAGATTGTGAAGTTGAAATTTATGTCTTCTGGAGTCTCTTTGTCTGCGATTTCCTTCACTAGTACTGGATTTTGGTTAACCCTGTAACGTGCCACAGCAAAGTTATTGGCGCTTACTCCCGCGACTATTACCGTACCATCGTGTTGGGTGAGAGCATAGGCATTATCAGTAGTCTTTGTGCCGATATCAGTAGTGATAATGCCAGTAGTGTTGAAATCAGTGTCAAGAGTACCATTGCTGTTGTAACGTACTAAAGCAAAGTTATTGTTACTCGAACCCGCCACAATAATTTTGCCATTAGCTTGCATGCTAACGCTGTAGGCTATGTCAGTACTGCCCAAGTTAGTAATGACCTTGCCAGCAGTACCAAAGCTGGTGTCGAGACTTCCATTGCTGTCGTAACGTACCACAGCAAAGTTACTACTACTCACTCCCGCTAACAGAATCTTGCCATCGTCTTGCAGGGCAATGCTGTAGGCGGTGTCTGTGGTATTAGTACCAATATCAGTAATGACCTTGCCAGCAGTACCAAAGCTGGTGTCAAGACTTCCATTGCTGTCGTAACGTACCACAGCAAAGTTATTATTACTCACTCCCGCTAACAGAATCTTGCCATCGTCTTGCAGGGCAATGCTGTAGGCTATGTCAGTACTGCCCAAGTTAGTAATGACCTTGCCAGTACCACCAAAGCTGGTGTCGAGACTTCCATTGCTCTTGTAACGTACCACAGCAAAGTCATTACCGCGCTTTCCTGCCAGCAAAATCTTGCCATCGTCTTGCAGGGCAATGCTGTAGGCTATGTCAGTACTGCCCAAGTTAGTAGTAACCTTGCCAGCAGTACCAAAGCTGGTGTCGAGACTTCCATTGCTGTTGTAACGTGCCACAGCAAAGTTACTACTACTCGCACCCGCTACCAGAATCTTGCCATCGTCTTGTAGGGCAATGCTGTAGGCTATGTCAGTATTGCCGAAGTCAGTAGTGACTTTGCCAGTATTACCAAAGCTGGTGTCGAGACTACCATTACTGTTGTAACGTACCACAGCAAAGTTATTATTACTCACTCCCGCTACCAGAATTTTGCCATCGTCTTGTATGACAATGCTTCTAGCAATATCAGTGGTATTAGTACCAATATCAGTAGTGACCTTGCCATCACTATCAAAGCTGGCATCGAGAACTACAGATAGAATTGAAGCGTAGGCTGTTATTACTTCTTGCCCAAACGCTAAACGAGGAACAATAGATCCTGTAGAAACCTCCAGTTCCCAATCACCACCTAATGCAGCACTCCCTGTCAAGTCATCAGAGGCCGCTACTACTGCACTTGTCAATTCGCTCAGACAGCGTATAAACAATACACCTGACTCGGTTTGAGCGACTTTGCAACCATATAGCAGTAGTTGTGCGTCTTCACCCAAAGCATTTGCCCAACCCATAAGTTGGGCTGCGTAACGATTAAGCGTTTCGTTGTTGAGTTGACTGTTGCCCAAATAGATGCACCCAGGTGCGCCGTGGGAAACAATGTGCAGACTATTGACTCCTTGATGAGACTCCAGCACTCGACTAATTTGCTCAATACCATCTTGGTTGGCATCTAAGACTACAATTGAGGTATCTGGTAATACACCCATTACCAGACTTTGGTAGTCATCAACCTCTGGGTCAATAAAAACTAGGCGAGTAGGATACAAGTCTAAAGTTGATTTAATATTAATGCTGTTAGATATTTTGTTTATAGTAAAGTTTTTATTGCTATTATGCTTTATCATAAATTTCCAATGGTAAATCCCTGATATTCAGCAAAAATGAAACTTTTTGCAGATCATTTCTTGTAGTTGCTTTCATTTTCAATGTAGGAATAAAATAAATCCTTTCCCTCGGTAAATCCACCAGTTTAATTAATGAAGATTTAGAAATTTTGGGCATAGAAAGTAGCTGAAACTTTTGATAAAAAAACTCAGTAAACATCCAATACGGTTTGGGGAAAGGAGAAAGGGGAAAGGGGGAGAAAAAACCTCTTTCTCCTTTCCCAGTAACCTTTTCCCAAAGGTAATTCTGAGTTCAAAAGACTTATCCGAACCGTGTTGAGTACACATCTATATCCCGACGTTGCATATTTGCGGAATGATTTAGCAACGTCCAAAAATTTCCCCCAGTTTCCCTTGCTTGCCTCAATTCATACCACTGTTCTGCAATGCCCTATTCCCAGATATCTTGTTTCCTCCCTAGACAAGTAAGTTCAGGAATCAAATCGGATTCCTATATGATCCGGTAAGTATCGTCTAAATGAAAAGAGATTTATGACGCAAACAATTTCAATTAACGACTCCGGGCGCTTGCAACTCACGCCGCTAGAAATCCCATCCCGTCTGCTGTTGGGGCCAGGGCCATCTAATGCCCATCCCACAGTTCTCCAAGCAATGAATACTTCACCCGTTGGGCATCTTGACCCAACTTTTCTCGCACTCATGGATGAAATTCAGTCGTTGTTACGCTACGTATGGCAAACAGAAAACTCACTTACCATTGCAGTCAGTGGTACGGGAACAGCTGCAATGGAAGCAACCATTGCCAATGCTGTAGAACCTGGTGATGTCGTTTTAATCGGTGTAACTGGTTATTTTGGTAATCGCCTTGTGGATATGGCTGGACGTTATGGCGCTGATGTGCGAACCATTACCAAACCTTGGGGACAAGTCTTCAATTTGGAGGAACTCCAAACTGCCTTAAAAACTCATCGTCCAACTATCTTAGCTTTAGTTCATGCCGAAACTTCCACTGGCGCACGTCAACCCTTGGAAGGGGTTGCTGATTTGTGTCGTGAATTTGGCACTTTGTTATTAGTGGATACGGTGACAAGTTTGGGCGGCGTCCCCTTATTTTTGGATACTTGGGGAGTTGACTTAGCCTATAGTTGTAGCCAAAAAGGGTTAGGTTGCCCGCCTGGTGCTTCTCCCTTTACAATGAGTGCGCGTGCAGTTGAGAAATTGCAACAACGGCAAACGAAAGTTGCAAACTGGTATTTAGATATGTTGTTGCTGGGTAAGTATTGGGGTGCTGAACGCACCTATCACCACACAGCACCCATAAATTTATACTATGCATTGCGAGAAGCACTACGTTTGCTTGCAGAAGAGGGATTAGCAAATTCCTGGCAACGGCATCAAAAAAACGTAGAATATCTCTGGGAAGGTTTAGAGAATTTAGGACTGAGTATGCACGTTGAGCAAGAGTATAGATTGCCAACACTTACCACTGTCCGTATTCCAGCCGGGGTAGATGGGAAAGCGATCGCACAGCAGTTACTCAATGAACATAATATTGAAATTGGCGGTGGTCTTGGCGAACTCGCAGGTAAAGTTTGGCGCGTGGGATTGATGGGCTTTAATAGTCGAAAGGAAAGTGTTGACCAACTTTTAGCCGCATTGCGGCAGGTTTTGCCTAAGTAGTTTTGATATATGGTGCGTTAAGAGTAGCTTAACGCACCTGAGAAAAAGAGCATCGGGCTAACTTCACTGCGAGAAAAAACCAACAACCAGCAGAGGCAAAAGTATTAAAACAGATACAATCAAAACCAGAGTTGCCGGCTCGACTTTAATCTGGTTCTTCTCTGGATCGCGCATTTGGCACTCCTCGAACAATCAATATATTACCTAAGCCTAAATGATGGTTACTTTTTTTTCCAAGCCCAATAAGGTTTAAAAGTGTAAACTTTTTAGCCCATCAGCTTATTTCTTCCAAGGCAATTTAGTCCCCATTTCAGTTAAAGCTGAGAAGATAAGATAGAGAATGAGTAACCCAGCCGCCGCAAAGAAAGCGAGTAAATCGTTATCCATAAATACCCGACGCTAAAACTTCGCTAATCATAGCGGAATTATCTAATCTTTAGCATTTTTCTGAGTCTGCAATCTTTGATCTTCTGGGTGCAAACTGTACCAGCCAAACCAGTGACGAACTGCTAGCCAAACCGCTGAAAGCAAACCCGCCAAACTAAGGGTTAGTCCGCTAAACGGTATTAATAATCCAAAAATAGGTAGTACTGCTCCAGCAATAGTAGCAACGATCGCAGCCAAAGAACCACTGCGGCTTGCTCCCAATCCCCATGTTAAAATTAGTAAAACGACCGAAATTAAAGTCCAAGCCAACTGAGCATTGATAACACGAGCTAGATAAGTCAAAGTCAACAGACAAGCAAAGAAAATACTAGCAGCGATCGCAATATTTCTAAAACTCATTGGCAGTGACAAATATAACAGCAATATCCACCACAAAAATATTGCCGGTGCTAGTAATAACAGCCGGGGAATGATGCCAGTATGACGAATGGGTTCGGTGTTAGTAAACACTCCAAATGGATTTTTGACTGAAACATTATCGTCAAATATCCAAGTAAACTGAGTACTGCGTCCGTTAACTTTAATCTCATTCGGTACAACACCACTAGCGAAATCAGCCGGAGCAAAGTTGGCAATTGCTGTGAGGCGAAAATTAGAAAGCAACTGTCCCGTTGCACTATAAACCCAACGCGGCCCGCCTTGAGCCTGATAGGTAACTCGAAAGGTAGTTTCTTCTCCTGGTTGCAGCCGGAAGGGAAAGCCATAGTCTCCCGGATTGGTTTGTTGTAACCTAGTACCGTCACGCTCAACTTTGTAGCTAGCAAGCAGTGTGTAGCCGTTAGGTGGCGATGCTTCAAAAAAGAAATTATTAATATCCTTGAGTTGGTTAACTACTTTATAATCAGCAGTGTAATTTACCTGATAAATTGAACTGTGGCCTGGAACATCTACACTTTGGTCTAGCTTGACTTGTATTTGCGAACCAGCCAACGTTAAGAAGCGGTTGATTTGTCGTGTCTCATTTACCTTGACAATTTTGCCATTAACTTGAGTGTTATAGGAGTATGGCTCTTGAATCGAGTAGCGAACTTGCGGGGCAGATTGTTCGAGCTTTTCACCTGCGACACTTTGGGCCACTTGAGCCACCTTTGTTTGTTCCCAGTAGTGATAGCGATTGCTCAAAGTCGAACAGAGAAAAAATCCCGGAACTAACAAGACTAATACTAGAGTTAAATGCTGTAATCCCCGTAACAGTTGAGAATAACGCACAGCCCATTCGCCAATGAATATAAATTCTTCCGGCTGGCTGCGACGCAGAGAAAAACTGATGAGTGCGATCGCAATTCCTAAAGCTACAACCAAAAATACTAATAACAATGAAGCTTTGAGCGCCTGGGTTCCAAATTGAACAAGCTCAACTGGATGCGTCAAATCGGGTAATCCGGGAATACCTTGAGCAGAAGATGACATTGGCTGATTTTTGCAGAATTTGAAGAACCAGACCAATAAAATCTCTTAAAAGTTTCTGGACAATAGTTTTATTTGATACCCAGACAATTGAGAGAAGTGCTGCGTTGGTGTAGCCAGCCGTAGGCATCGCTCTGTCCCTGATTTGCTCGACTGTAACTTGGTATAAACACCAAAAACCCGGTTTTAATAACCGGGTTCTTGAGGGAAACAATGGGGATATATTCCCCGAAGGTTAGTTATAGAGGTTCAGTATAATATCGATGCTCTGATATTTACTACCACGCCATTGTTACCCATTCCGGAAAATTAGCTAAGAATTTTTGACTAGTCTTCTTTAGACTTGTCGCTTCATCAGGTAGAGTAACGATTAGCAACTGGAATCAGACAGAAAAATGCTAGACATCAATCGGGTTTTGAAAGAAGACCGCTTGCTGAGAGCATTGACTGGACTAAACCGTAAGGCATTTGATGAATTGGGGACATCCAAAAATTACATTACTCAATTTTTGCATCCAATCGGAGCAGGGGGACAAGGTAGACAAGGTAGACAAGGTAGCAATACCTCTCCCAAGTCTCCCCCCTCTCCCAAGTCTCTCCAAAGCGATTGATTATTTTTTTATTTGGAAGTCCCTTGTCGCAAGGCTTTGAAATTGTACTCAACCAAGAAGCGATGCCTGCGGTGGTCACTGACTTGTACTGAGCGCAGCCGAAGTAGCTTTGTCGTATACCTCCTCTTAAGCAAGCTAGCAAGAGCGTCTCTAAGAGTTGTGCGGGCTACGCCTAGTCGATTTATTTTCGTCGTTAGACTGTAAACCCTGTAACTCACTGTGTACACCCGATCTCAGCCTTAGCGATCGCCGTTTCTACGTCTAAAGATACAAGTTTTTTTAATTTTGAGATATTAATCAAAGATTAATGAGATATTAAGTTGAAAAACTAGTTCAGATAGAAACTTATCATGACCGAGCAAGAGCTTCAATCCCTTTTTAATTCCTTAGATACCGATGGAGATGGCAAAGTATCGATTAACGATCTTTTTTTAAGTCCTGGTTTAAGTGCAATCATTTCATCAGAAACAAATACCACTAGTCCCCAGGAATTGCTAGTAAATTATGATTCAGACAAAGACGGCAGTATTACCTTTGAAGAGTTAAAGGAAGCAGTTGAGAAAGCAAATAATTTAAAGTAGCAACCCAATCCCTAACACCCAATACCCAATAACCAAAAATCCCTCTCTAGCCCACGCCTTTGAGGGATTTGCAATTTTCATGGTCATTGGACTTCTTGGCAAAAGTCGGGGAAAGGTTTGTTATTTTCCCTTTCCCCTTTACCCCGCTTGCGTTTCCTTGGCGAACTACTAGTTGCTTGTTTGAGCTTAACTTGACACCATTAGAGTCTCAACGATCCGGCAGGCGAAGTGCTTTCGGTGTTCTACATATACAACTTGTTTAAATTTAGGTTAACCAAAGGTTATGCGATGAATCACAACTATCTTATAATACCTCTAAACTACAGTAAATCTCTCGGCTTACCGAATTTAATAGAGGAGGGAAATTTTGAGAAACAAGCGGCAGCATACTTGGAAGTTAAACTATATCAGGAAACAAGTTCACACTCGTACTGTTAAAGCTTGGCAAGCTATGAGAAACTGGGGGTTTATATCCCTATTTTTGGCGGGAGTAAGCTTAAGTATAGTGATGAGTGCTTGCTCTGGAGCTAATGTTGATAACACTGTTAATAGAATCGCCACTTCAGAGCGCGATCTAAACCTAACGTTTGTTTCTTACTCAGTGACCAAGGCTGCATACGAGCGAATTATTCCACAATTTGTAGAAAAATGGAAAAAAGAGCATAACCAAAATCTGAAGTTTACTGAAAGTTATGATGGGTCTGGTTCTCAAACCCTAAATGTGATTGATGGTTTAGAGGCTGATGTGATACACCTGTCACTAGCCCTTGATGTTGACAAACTGGTTCAGACAGGTTTTATTCAACCGGGTTGGGAAAAAGAAGCACCAAATAATGCAATTGTCACCCAATCCGTAGGTGCGATCGCTACTCGTGAGGGGAATCCCAAAAATATTAAAACATGGACAGATTTGACAAGACCAGGAGTTAGCGTACTGACAGCTAACCCGAAAACATCTGGTGGTGCGCGATGGAACTTCTTAAGTTTATGGGGTTACGTAACAAAAACTGGTCAGAATGAGAAGCAAGCATTAGATTTTACTTCCAAAGTTTATAAAAATGTACTTGTGCTGCCCAAAACTGCTCGTAATGCCAGCGAATTGTTCTTTAAACAAGGTCAAGGGGATGCTTTACTCAACTATGAAAATGAAATGATTTTATCAAAACAAAAAGGCGAAAAGTTCTCATATGTTGTCCCTGATGTGAATATATCTATTGATAATCCAATTGCTGTGGTAGATAAGAACGTCGAGCAACACGGGACTCGGAAAGTTGCAGAAGCATTTGTTCAATATCTCTATACCCCAGAGATACAACGGGAATTTTCCAAAATAGGATTTCGTCCTGTGAATAATACGATTGCAAAAGAATTGGGTAACAATTTTCCTCAAGTTCAAACTCTGTTCAAAGCTGAAGATTTAGGAGGATGGAACAATATTCAACAGAAATTTTTTAATGAAGGTGCTATTTTTGACCAAATTCAAGCTCAGAAAGCTTCAAAATAAATAGCTTGAAATTCTAAAAATTTTTACAACCTACATGATTATGAATGTAGAGCCTATTTATAAAGTAAATATTAAGTAGGATGTGTTACGGCTATGTAAAGATTTGGGAGTTTCAGAAAATCAGGATTAGCCGTAACGCATCATATCTGTCGGTGCGTTAAGCGTTGCTATAACGCACCCTACAATTTAAGCTTTACTTTATAAATCATCTCGTAGACCATAAGCCATATTAGAGAAAAGCTTATGGTCTACAATCTTAGATAAATATCCAAATAAAAATTACTATTTAAAGAGCTTGAGTTTAACTAAATCGACTATCATGAAGAGAAAGTTCATACTCTTATCTACTAATAAAAAAAGCATTTATGGCTGATTTTTAGTGACAAATCAGTTTTTCAACAACCTTATTATTGTCTCCAACTGCTTGAGCAACCGTAAAAGGTTTATTGCTAGAAGGTTGTTTAGTAAATTTGCTATTAATTTGAATATGCAAGCCTGGTAATAGAGCCACTTTAGCTTCTTTATTATCTGTCGGACTAGATACTAAAGTTTCTTTCATCTCATTAATAATTTGTTGCTGGTCTTTGATAATTTGAGTTAGTTCGTTAAGCCTTTGAGAGTGTAATTCATCCAATTTCTGATGTAGTAGTTCAATATTTTGACTGGCTTTAAGATTCACTTGGTGGTCGATTTCGGCACTTCTGCGGTCAGTGTCAGACTGGCGATTCTGACTCATCAATACAATTGGCGCTGTGTAGGCTGAAGCAAATGAAAACACTAAGTTGAGCATGATGAACGGTGAATTATCCCAGTGGGGAACTCCTGGTGTCAAGTTCATTCCCACCCATCCGGCCAAAATGGTACTTTGGCAAATCAGGAATTTCCAAGAGCCTACATGGTTTGCTAATTTATCAGCAAGCTGTTGTCCGCGCGTTAATTGCTCTATCGATGCGTCTGGAGCTTTCTGTGCAACTTGAGTGTTTTGAAGTGCTTGTACATCAACGCTATTTGACAATATTTTTTTGCTTATACTCATGCTACACCTGTTTAGTTAATTCAGTATGTGTTTGGCTTGATACTTTAAAATTAAGGTTTACCGCCGATAGAAGCAAATATTCTTTTTTTTCAAAACGATAAATAGAAGTAATTACTCGTGAGAATTCCAGCGATGTATACGATGGTCACTGACTTGTACTGAGCTTGTCCTGAGCGCAGCCGAAGTAGCTTTGCCGTACCCCTCCTCTTAAGCAAGCTAGCAAGAGCCTCTCGTAGAGAAGGGTATCAGTGTATCAATTCCGAATCTAGCTGCAAAAACACAGGAAATTGTTAAATAGCATTGCATACTACGGTAAATCTATCGGAATAATGTATGATATTCTCAGTTCTACTCCCAGCACAGGAATGTTGCGATCGGAATATTGGCAAAATTCCAAAGAAAACAGGCGAGTGTGAACACCACCCTACAGATCAAACTTTGGAGAATCTACATGGGCTACAAACATATAGAAGTTAAACAAGTTGCTGGTTTCATCGGTGCCGAAATCGGTAGCGTAGACCTTTCCCGTCCTCTTTCTGACGAACAAGTTCAAGAAATCCGTAAAGCGTTATTGAAATGGAAAGTTGTATTCTTTCGTGGTCAGAACATCGATCATGCTGCCCAGGTTGAGTTTACATCTCGTTTCGGTGAAGTAACTTTCGCGCATCCACTCGGAGAGCCTGAACCAGTACCAGGATTCCCACAGATCAAACCCGTAGATCGTAAGCTCTATGAGAAGCAGTACGGTTTTCGCACTGGTGGTCCTTGGCACACAGACGTAACGGCAGCTATTAATCCACCAGCAGGTTCAATTTTACGCGCGGTTAATGTCCCCAGCTTCGGTGGTGACACTCAGTGGAGCAATCTAGTTGCAGCTTATGAAGGACTGTCAGCACCTCTACGGGCGCTAGCAGACACATTGAAAGCTGAACATCGCTTTAATGGGGGCGGGTATCAGCCCCGCAACGGCAAATTCGACGAGCGCATTGCTGTCAATCCACTAGTCTCAATCCACCCAGTAGTCAGGGTTCATCCTGAGACTGGTGAACGTGCGTTGTTCGTGAACCCTGGCTTCACCTCGCACATTATTGATGTGTCACCACAAGAGAGCAAACTGTTACTTGAGTTGTTCTTCAACCAAATCACCAAGCCTGCTTACACCACCCGTTTCCGTTGGAACAATGGTGACATAGCGTTCTGGGATAACCGCGCTACTGTGCATTTAGCTCCTCAAGATTTAGATCATTTGGATGTGGAGCGTTTGTTATATCGCACCACCATTACTGGTGATGTTCCAGTTGGAGTTGATGGTTTCCGCTCCCAAGTGGTTCAAGGTGAGGTGTTCAACGCGGAAGTACCAACTGTCTTCAAGCAAAAAGCTGAATCTAAGGAACCACAACCAGTACTTTCGTAAACCTGAGTTCTGTTGGTTTTCTTGTCTACGAGAGGCCGCCTCTTGAATTCCCCCTTAAAAAGGGGGAATAAGGCGGTAATGATATCTTTAGCCGAGCATGGAGATGTATATATATCGCAGCTTTTCAAGGAGAGAATGAAAGTCTAAGCACTTCTTTTTAAGGAGACTCTAAAAGCATCTCTATTTTCTCTCTAAAAAGATGTTTGAAAGTTTTTTAGAGAGAAAAGGGAGACAGTATAACACTGCCTAAACTTTTGCCTAAAGGTATCAATATCAAAGTTATGAGAAAAGTGCAAATTGGCGAATATTCGATATCCAGACGTGATTTACTCTACGCTTTCTATGGATTAATTTCTTTTACGACTTTAGCCAGTTGTGGTACAAACAAGACCAGTATCGGCAATAGCACTGCCAGTAACACCAATATTATTAAGAGTAGTAGCAGTACTAAGGTTGTTCGGCTTGGCTACCAAGTTTCTGGGGATCTAACACACGAAAAAGGGGTAATTGAAAAACGTTTAGCTCCTCAAGGAATAGGTGTTACTTGGTCTCAATTTGTGTCCGGGCCACCACTCTTAGAAGCCTTAAATGTGGGTAGTATCGATATGGGGCCAACCGGTGAAACACCACCTATTTTTGCTCAGGCAGCTGGTACTAATCTGATTTATGTAGTTAATACCCCGCCAGGTACTGGAGAAGGTTCAGCAATTGTTGTGTTAAAGGATTCTCCAATCCAAACATTGGCAGGTCTTAAAGGTAAAAAAGTTGCTTATTCTAGAGGGACGGCTCAGACCTTTTTTGTGGTGAAAGCGTTTGAAGAAGTAGGGCTAAAAATCAGTGATATTGAATCAGTGAATCTAGCCATTGCAGATGGAAGAGCAGCGTTTTTGAACAAGACGGTTGATGCTTTTGTAGAAAGCGATCCTAGTCTGATCAAGCTGCAACGGGAAGGCACTATTCGAGTCTTACGAAATGCCCAAGGAATTAAAACGCCAGGAGGTTATTACCTAGGGCGTGTCATCAATTAGGTAAACTGGAATCAGAACTGCTGAAAAAGAAT
>NZ_JAVRCK010000057.1:42998-55514 GCF_034530815.1 Nostoc sp. DedSLP03 | reverse complement strand
AAATTCAAAATTCAAAATTCAAAATTCAAAATTCAAAATTCAAAATTCAAACATTGTAGAACTTCTGCCTCCTGCCTCCTCTTTGTCAATGCCCAATGCCCAATGCCCAATACCCAATCAAGACGAACTTAGAGCATGTTTTTTCAGTTCGTCTAGAGAAACCACTTCCAAAGCTCTAGTATGGGTTGATGAAAGTATGACGGGTGGAGCGACGCCAGCTTCTAGAGCTTCTTGCCAGCGAGAAGCACACAAACACCAGCGATCGCCAGGTTTCAATCCAGGAAAATTAAAATCAGGAACAGGTGTGCTGAGGTCGTTCCCTTGCGATTTGGTAAACTCTAGAAATTCTGATGTCACTTGGGCACATACGACATGCGATCCGAAATCTTGACCACCTGTACGACAAAAACCGTCGCGGTAAAACCCAGTCACGGGAGAAGTACAGCAAACCTCTAGGTTTCCATCGATTACATTTTTAGCGTCTATCATCGTTAATTCGTTGTACTTGATTTTTCCACTTAATATAAGCTTATATTTATTGTCAATTTCCTGTTTGAAGAAAAATCGCGATCGCTAATTAATTCCCAAAAGCAGGGAATGCTAAAATTATTTTCTCAAAATCGTTAAAAATAAATTTTTCAGCAGAATATCTAAGAGCGATCGCTCTGATTTTAAATAAAAATAAAAACCCCTAGTAGTTAGCCAGGGGTAATGCAAGTCAGTACTTTCGCATGGAATGTATCCTACTCAAATACCATAGCAACCCTCTAATTTACAGATATGCCATTTTGCCAAACAAAAAAAGCCCTCAGTGGTAAGCTGATGGTTAATTTTTTAGAATAGCGGTAATATACAAAGTTATTATTCCCAGAAAAGTAAGCAAATAATACTTGTAGTCGTTTTTTATTAGTGTAATAGAGGAGCCAGTCTTTACAAATCGAAGTGGCTTCTGACTATCAAAATTTCTTGTTCTCTTTTCTACGAAAGGCTATGCGAACAGAGGGTTACTTCCGTTAAGCAATCGTAAACATAAATCAGACACCGATTCTAAAGAGCCATATAACCAGATATGTGATGTCAGATAGCGGTTATTGATTGGATGAGAACACCAAAGTCCTTATTGTAAAATCATTTCAGCAAAGTTTTTGTATCTCACTCAACTGCGCACCGCTATATATCTATATATAAAGATAACTTTGGCGTATTCTTGCCTCGTTGTTTGCTTTTCAATAAGCAAACCTGATAGCTCATATCAGTTTTACTGTAGTAATAAAACTTGATTAATATTTGTAAAGCAGTGTAAAGTAGTTTCACAGGCGAAAACAAAAACGTCTGATTCATAAATAACCGCAATCATAAAACCATGACAACAACCTTACAACAGCGCCAAAGCGCCAATGTATGGGATCGATTCTGCGAATGGATCACCAGCACCAATAACCGGATCTACATCGGTTGGTTCGGCGTAGTAATGATCCCAACCTTGCTAGCCGCCACCGCTTGCTTCGTAATCGCCTTCATCGCTGCACCTCCAGTAGACATCGATGGCATCCGCGAACCAGTAGCAGGTTCGTTGATTTACGGAAACAACATTATCTCCGGTGCAGTAGTACCTTCCTCCAACGCCATCGGTTTGCACTTCTACCCAATTTGGGAAGCAGCTTCCTTAGATGAGTGGTTGTACAACGGTGGTCCCTACCAGTTGGTAATCTTCCACTTCCTGATTGGCGTATTCTGCTACATGGGTCGTGAATGGGAACTATCCTACCGCTTAGGTATGCGCCCTTGGATTGCAATAGCATATTCTGCTCCTGTTGCAGCAGCAAGTGCAGTATTCTTGGTATACCCCATCGGACAAGGATCATTTAGCGATGGTATGCCTTTGGGAATCAGCGGAACATTCAACTTCATGATCGTGTTCCAAGCAGAACACAACATCTTGATGCACCCCTTCCACCAATTAGGTGTAGCTGGTGTATTCGGCGGAAGCTTGTTCTCTGCAATGCACGGTTCTTTGGTAACTTCTTCCTTGGTTCGTGAAACAACTGAAACCGAATCTCAAAACTACGGTTACAAGTTCGGTCAAGAAGAAGAAACCTACAACATCGTTGCGGCTCACGGCTACTTCGGTCGTCTAATCTTCCAATACGCTTCTTTCAACAACAGCCGTTCGTTGCACTTCTTCTTAGCAGCATGGCCTGTAATTGGCATCTGGTTCACCGCCTTGGGTGTCAGCACAATGGCGTTCAACTTGAACGGTTTCAACTTCAACCAGTCAATCATTGATTCTGAAGGTCGTGTCATCAGCACTTGGGCAGATGTAATCAACCGCGCTAACTTGGGTATGGAAGTGATGCACGAGCGTAACGCTCACAACTTCCCTCTGGATTTGGCTGCTGGTGATTCTGCTCCTGTAGCTCTGACTGCTCCTGCTATCAACGGTTAATTCTGAAGTTTAGCTAAATAAGAAAGCGCCCTCTGGTAACGGAGGGCGCTTTTTGTTTTAATGTATAGGAATTAGAAGTTGCTTTAACCCACTTTTCCTAACAATTCAAAATATATGGGACTCGTATTTGATTTTTGGAAAAAACTTAGAAGACTTTTATTCCTTCTTCCCTATTAAGAGTTGCCTCCTTAAGCAAATAATTTCTCTGAATCAAAGCGGATTCCTATATGGGAATAGACATCTTATCAATAATCAATTGACGCATCCCTAATTAGTTCTTTTATCGATTGTAATAAATTAATCAAGATTTTTAGTATTAAATATTCGGCAAGTCCAAGTTCCTGTTTCAAGTGTTTTTCGTAGAATTCAGGCAATTTTATCATTAAATAATGCTTATTGAGAATAAAGGCTTTTTATTGTTTTATCATAAATTGCCACATTCTTTAGTATGTAGGCATTTCAGGCTATTTGATCTTCCCCCTAGCTGTGCAAGTGATATTTTCTTAGTGTAAACTATTCAGACATATTTTAGGACTTACGCATCGTACATAAGTACTAAACACAATTTGGGTATTTTAGCCATGTTTTGCATCCAGCGATGTCTACGACGGGCTACGCCTACGCAAATGTCGGAATAAATCAGGGTTATCTGAAACCTCTGAAAAGACTAAATACCGTAATACACGTTTTGGTTGATTTGTATAGTGCGTAAGTCCTAATATTTTACACTGGACACTGGAGATTTGCATAAATATTGAACCGATATGTTCCTCTGTAGGAAGTCTCTTTGAGTACAGACCAATTTTTTATCCCTAAATATCAAAGAGCTTATACATGAAATTCTGAATCAGTAGATGATTGGATCGTAAAAACATATTTTGCAAAAAAAATTAATAATTATTTTAGATTTAAAATAATTAAATTTTAGTACATAATAAAAACTTTTATCACAAAACCACTAATGCTATTTTCTGAAAATGAAAGCCAAAGGAGTTTTAATTTCCTTTTCTCTAAAAATCCCAATCCTATGTGGGTATATAACCAGAATAATCTGCAATTTTTAGATGTAAATGAAGCTGCTGTTGTTCACTACGGCTACTCACGAGAAGAGTTCTTGCAAATGCGAATAACTGACGTTCGCCCTTCAGAAGATGTGCCTCTCTTACTTGAATATTTACGACAAAAGCATTCTAGCTTGGACTTTACTAGACAATGGCGACATCAGCGAAAAGACGGACAGATTATTGATGTTGAAATTTTCACACAGACAATAGACTATGACAACTATAAGGCTCGCTTAGTTCATATACGAGACATCACAGAACACAAACAAATAGAAAAAACTCTTCAACAAAGTGAAGCTAGATTTCGAGTTATTTCTGAAGCTATTCCTGTTCCATTCATTATTTCGCGTGTGTCTGATGGGTTGGTTTTATACGCTAATACAGAGCTGCTTCAAACATTTCAGTTTTCTCCAGAATATTTAGTTAATCGCAAAAAAATTGTAGATTTATATCATAATTCAAAAGATTTAGAAGCGCTATTAACAGTTCTTAATCAACAAGGATTTATTCATAATTATGAACTGCAATTAAAAAAAGCAGATGGAACTCGTTTTTGGGCGATCGCTTCTTTACAATATTTAGTTTTTAACAATGAATCAGCCATTTTAACAGTATTTAATGATATTAATGACCGCAAAAATGCCGAAACCAAACTTCAAGAACAAAATGAGTTTTTGCGGAGAATTTTTGAGAGCATACCATTGATGATTGCCCTGATCGATACCAATGGTAAACTCCAGTGGGTGAACCAAGAATGGGAAAATATTCTCGGTTGGAAATTTCAAGATTTCCAAACTCGTGATGTCTTGGAAGTGCTATATCCTAATTCTGAATATCGACAGGATGTAATTAATTTTATTCAGTCTGCACAACGCATTTGGGGTGACTTTACAACTCAGGTGCGCGATGGTCGTTTACTGGAGACCTCTTGGACTAATGTTTCTCTTTCAAATGGTCAAATTATTGGTATTGGGCAAGATATTACAGAACGTAAGCAAACTGAACTAGCTCTAAAAGCTCAAGCCGAGCGGGAGCAATTGATACGAACTGTTGCTCAACGGATTCGTCAATCTTTAAATCTTCAAGATATTCTAAATGCAACAGTTCAAGAAGTGCGAGATTTACTTGGGGTCGATCGAGTAGTAGTTTATCAGTTTGACTCAGAGATGATCGGCACAATTATGGCGGAATCAGTGGAACCTGGATGGACGGTTTCTTTGGGTGTAGAGATTTATGATACGTGTTTTCAAACAGGCCCAGGAGTGGAATATTATCAGGGACGCAAACGAGCGATCGCTAATATTTATGAAGCTGGACTAACTGATTGCCATATTCGCCTGTTAGAACAGTTTGAGGTGAAAGCAAATTTAGTTGTGCCGATTTTACTAGAAGTAAGCTCTCAAAACCCTGGCTCTCACATTTGGGGTTTACTGATTGCTCACCAATGCTCTGGTTTTCGAGAGTGGGAAGAAAATCAATTAGATTTGCTCGATCGAGTAACAGTCCAATTAGCGATCGCAATTCAACAATCCAGCATCTTAGCGCAAGCTCAAACGGAACTTGTTCAAAGACAAAAAGCTCAAATAAAGTTAAAAACAGCCTTAGCTGAAAAAGAAGTTCTTTTAAAAGAAGTTCATCATCGAGTTAAAAACAATTTGCAAATTGTCTCTAGTTTATTACAACTTCAGTCTCAAACACTCAAAGACCCGGAAATAATCAAAGTTCTTCGAGAGAGTCAAAATCGAATTGAATCAATATCTCTAATTCACAAAAATTTATATACTTCCGCTAATATCGGACAAATTGATGTTGCTGACTATATCAATAACTTAGCAGCTAGCTTACTAATTTCGTATCAAATATGCCCTGGTAAAATTTCTCTAGAAACTGATATAGATTCAGTAAGCTTGAATGTCGATCAAGCGATCGCCTGTGGATTGGTGATTAACGAATTAATCTCCAATGCCCTTAAACACGCTTTTCCCAATCAACAAGTAGGGAAAATTAGTATCGCTTTACACAATACAGATAACAGTATCGAGATGACT
Organism: Nostoc sp. DedSLP03; assembly: GCF_034530815.1. Lineage (NCBI taxonomy): Bacteria > Bacillati > Cyanobacteriota > Cyanophyceae > Nostocales > Nostocaceae > Nostoc > Nostoc sp. DedSLP03. The sequence goes on along the minus strand of NZ_JAVRCK010000057.1, from coordinate 49,956 downwards.
ATCCGAGATAATGGGATTGGTTTACCAGATAATTTAGATTGGAGAAATACTGATTCTTTGGGTCTGTCGTTAGTACATGACTTGGTTACAGAACAACTAGAAGGCGATATTACTCTAGAACGCGATCGCGGAACAGTATTCAACATAAAATTTACGCAGTTAACTTTGCATTCATCAATATCAAATGGATCGAGCTAGGATTTTAGTCGTTGAAGATGAAGTGATTGTGGCTAGAACTATTGCTAGTCAACTCAATCAGCTAGGATACATTGTTACAGGTACAGCTTCATCTGGAAAAGTTGCCATTGCCAAGGCATCGGAAACTCAACCAGAACTAGTATTAATGGATATTATTCTTAAAGGTGAGATGGACGGTATTGCTACCGCTATTCAGATTCGCGAACAGTTAGATGTACCTGTAATTTATTTAACCGCTTATGGAGACGATCATACTTTAGAAAGAGCCAAAATTACCCAACCTTTTGGATACATCGTTAAACCATTTACTACAAAAGATTTAAAAATCGCGATCGAGATTGGTTTGTTAAAACACCGATTAGAACGCGAACTGCGGGAAAATCGAGATCAGTTAGCAACCCTTCTAAACTCAATGAGTGATGCTGTAATCGCTACTAATGAGCAGGGAAAGATGACATTCATGAATCCCGCAGCTGAAGCACTGACTGGGTGGCAGCAAAAAGATGCTTTAGGAAATGAAGCAGCAAAAATTTTTCATATTGTCGATGAAGTGACAGAGACAACATTAGAAAACCCTGTGACAAAAGTACTGCGCGAGCAACAGGCTGTTTATTTAGGGGAATTCACATCTCTGATTACAAAAAATGGCAAAAGAATTCCCATTGGCGATAGTGCTTCACCACTGAAGCGAGGAACTGACCAGATAAATGGTGTAGTAGTTGTTTTTTGGGATCTTAGCGAACGACACCAAACAAAATTGCTAGAGCAAGCATTAGAGAAGGAGCAAGAACTTAACCGTCTCAAATCCCTATTTATTTCTACTGTATCTCATGAGTTCCGTAATCCCCTAACTGTTGTTCAAACCGCAGTAGAACTCATGGAAATGCAAGGAGCAAATTTGACAGATACAAAAAGAGGCATCTATTTAAAGCGAATTCAAGGCGCTGTCCAATCTATGGAAAAACTCATGGAAGAAGTGCTGTTTATGGGTCGAGCAGAAGCAGAAAAACTCATATTCAATCCTGCTCCCCTTAACCTAGAGCAATTTTGTCAAGAGTTAATCGAAGATTTTTTGATTGTTAAAAACAGCGCTTGTGAAATTGCTTTTACCTGTGATAGTGAGAATACGTCCGCTGTCATGGATGAAGGACTCTTACATTACCTATTTGCAAATCTTCTCTCAAATGCGGTTAAATATTCTCCCCAAGGTGGCAAGATTCAGTTTGATTTAATATGTGACCCAATTGAGAAAGTAGCAACTTTTTACATTCAAGATCGGGGTATGGGTATTCCAGAAGCAGACCAAGCTCGACTGTTTGAATCATTCTACCGAGCCTCAAATGTTAAATCAATTCAGGGTACTGGATTGGGGTTAGTAATTGTTAAAAGATGCGTTGATGCTCATCAGGGTCAAATTAGTGTCACAAGTGAAGTTGGAATTGGTACTAAATTTACAGTAATTTTGCCATTAAATTCTGAATCATGAGTTATAAATTCTTCTTCAACTCACATTCTGATTTTTGTTGCCAATTTGGGTTCGGTAGTGACGCCATTTTTCTTGCTGACGCACTCTTTTCTCCTCGGTGAGGCTATCAAAACAATAGGGACAGGAGATACCTTGCTCATATTTGGAAGACACTTTATCTTCTTCTGAAATCGCACGCCCACAACAGAGGCACAACTCATAACTTCCTTTCTCCAATCCATGACTAACGGCTACCCGTTCATCAAAAACAAAACATTCTCCTTCCCATAAACTTTCTTGTGCTGAAACTTCTTGCAAATACTTCAGAATGCCGCCCTTGAGATGATAGACTTCTGCAAAGCCTTGGGCAAGCATGAAGGATGAGGCTTTTTCACAGCGAATGCCGCCTGTACAAAAGAGAGCAACCTTTTTGTGTTTGGTTGGGTCGAGATGGTGGCGCACATAATCAGGAAATTCGCGGAATGATTCAGTTTGGGGATTTTCTGCTCCTTGGAAAGTACCGATATTCACCTCATAATCATTGCGGGTGTCAATCACGGTCACTTCTGGATTGGAAATTAAATCATTCCATTCTTCAGGGTTGACATAGATACCAACTTGTTCGTTTGGGTCAATTTCTGGCAACCCCAAAGTAACAATTTCTTGCTTCAATCGCACCTTCATCCGCTCAAAAGGTGGGGTTTCCGTATAGGACTCTTTGGATTCTAAGTCTGCTAAACGGGGATCGGAACGCAGAAACCAAAGAACTGAGTCAATGGCTTGACGCGAACCAGCAATTGTACCGTTAATCCCTTCAAGTGCCAGCAAAATAGTCCCCTTGACACCTTGCGTTTGGCAGTAAGACAGCAGAGGATCTCGTTTCTCGGCAAAATCTGGCAGCTTAACAAATTTATACAGTGTTGCGACAACTTGGATATTTTTTAGCTTCATCCCTTTGATAATTGAATGATATAAGTTACAATAACAACGGTAATCAAAGTTATCTACTATTTTAGTATGGGGGTTTAGCTCAGTTGGTAGAGCGCCTGCTTTGCAAGCAGGATGTCAGCGGTTCGAGTCCGCTAACCTCCATTAAAAATTTTTGATTGAAATGCGTGATGCCCGTTGTTTTGCTAGTCTACGCACATTCAAATCAATTAAAACCCGATTCATTTTCAAAAAATGGGATTATTTTTCCTTGTTGAGCAGGGGGTTCGGGGAGTATAGTATTGCATTCATTGCACCGATTCAAAGCCGTACTTAGTTAGAAGAATCTCTGGATAAGGAGATGAACTTTGACTTGACAACACTCAGGTAATTTTTACGTTCAAAATTTGACTTATCTATACTTAGGGGGTTCCTTGGAAAAGCGTCCATTGGGGTTAGTGGCAATTGTTCTCTACAAAACATTTACCGCCTTGCTGCTTATGGTTACTTCGATCGCTTTATTATTGACATTAAAAAATTATCAAACTCTAGAGGCGCTTTCAGAAAATTATGTTTTAGAAGGTAAATCGATAATTATTGATTGGCTTTTAAAGAAAGTTGTTAACTTAAATCCTAGAACTCTAGCATTTAGCGGCATCGGAACCGGAATATATGCTATTGTTACCACTATTGAAGCCGTTGGTTTATGGTACGAAAAGCGTTGGGCACATGTCTTAGTATTGGGACTTGTCGGTATCAGTATTCCACCAGAGATTTATGAATTGATTCGAGGAATATCTCCGATTAAAACATTAGTTTTTGTGTTAAATTTAGCTGTGTTTGGCTATTTACTCCGAAATTTTCCTAAACATCCAAAGTAATTTTTGATTCGATACTTGGGGTCTATCGTTGAAAAGTTTAGGAGTGGTGAGTAACCAAAAGAGCCAAAGGTAGTGATTAAAAAGCTTGACCGTCAAAAGCTCAGGGTTTGCGCAAAACCAAGACCCCCACGTTGTACAATCGCTAGAAATATAATCTGGAGAGCGACTTGCCTAGATCGATTCAGTCTACTCAACCACCATTGAAATTTATTCCTCCACGGTTGAATCCGCTGGTACTCCAGATTGTTCGGTGGTTACTGCCGATCGCACTACGGTTTCGCACTCGTCCTTGGCTACCAGCTGGGATTGTCAAAATTGAAGCCACGAATGTTGAAGTATTAGCTGAACTCTATCAACAATTTCAGGCTGGAAAAATTCGCTTTTTGTTGGCATTTCGCCATCCAGAGGTGGAAGATCCGCTTTGTATGCTGTATTTGCTTTCTCGGATTGTGCCACAAGTTGCTCGTCAAAAAGGTATCACATTAAAATCGCTGGTTCACAGCTATTTTCTTTATGACCGAGGTATGACAGTTTGGGCTGGAAAGTGGCTAGGTTGGCTGTTCTCTCTGCTGGGGGGTGTGCCGGTTCGGCGGGGTAGGCGACTAGATCGGCAAGCTATCCAAAATGCACGGGAGTTGTTTGCGAATGGCGCACTACCGATCGCAGTAGCACCGGAAGGCGGTACTAATGGTCATAGTGGCATTGTTAGCCCCTTAGAACCTGGTGTTGCTCAAATGGCCTTCTGGTGTGTAGAAGACTTAGAAAAAGCTAACCGTTCTGAGACTGCGATCGTTGTACCGATCGCTATCCAATATAGTTACGTTGAGCCACCTTGGTCTAAGATAGATTGGTTGTTGAGTAAGTTAGAAGCTGATAGTGGCTTGAAAGTTTTGGAAATTGATTCGGGTAATCGCGAAGAGATTTACCATCAACGCCTCTGTAGGTTGGCTGAATATCTAATTACCGAGATGGAAGAGTTTTATCGTCGCTTCTATCATCAAGATATCCCCAAAACCATCTCAAATGATGAATTGAAGAGTGCTAATCAGGTATTAATTGCCCGACTCCATCGCCTACTGGATAAGGCATTACAAGTTGCCGAGCAATATTTTGGAGTTCAAGCGCAGGGTAATTTTATTGACCGTTGTCGCCGCTTAGAAGAGGCTGGCTGGAGTTACATTTACCGAGACGATTTGCCAGATATTAATGCTTTAGCACCCTTCAAACGCGGTTTGGCAGACTGGATTGCAGAAGAAGCCGACTTGCGAATGCGGCACATGCGGATAGTGGAAAGTTTTGTTGCAGTCACAGCTACTTATATTCAGGAACAACCGACGGCGGATCGGTTTGCAGAAACAGCTTTGCTTGTATTCGATATGCTTTCTCGAATTCAGGATACAACACTTCCGGGGCGACCTCGGTTAGGTTTGCGACAGACACAAATCACTGTGGGAGAGCCAATTTTAGTTACAGAACGCTTCAAAAATTGTCAAGGCGATCGCCAAGCGTCTAGACAAGCTGTGAGCGATTTGACAAAAGATTTGCAAATCGCTTTAGAGAAGATGATTAAATAATAGAAATTCTTAGATTTTTCGCTCGAATTTTGTCCAAGATTGCACCTTCATCAAAGAATTTTTTCTAAATTTCGTCCCATCCTCCTAAATTTTGAGCTTTGAAGCTCCTTTTAGTATTAGGAAATTTGCCTTTCATTTCTTTTATAGCAGTCAAGTCAATAGGACAAAATCCTAATTTGGTAAACTCTCGTTGCAACTTTGGGGTGTAAAGATAATTTTGCTTTCGAGCGACACTAATTTGCGAATGTACATTTGACAAATAATTTGTTGTTCTACAGTATTAAGTGGGCGATACTGGATTTGAATCAGTGACCCCATCCGTGTGAAGGATGTGCGCTACCCCTGTGCTAATCGCCCAAGACCTTTTATATTACCATAACTTATTAAATAGCGACGTAAGTTGAAATGCTGCGCCTTTGCAATTGACGTTATTCTTCATCGTTCCCGTATGTCACGCAAGGACTGTCAATTATGAGTGATGGCTCAAATGAATCGCAGAAAATGACGGTAGAACAATTAACCCCAAATTCGTCAGGATGAATGCACGTTATCGCTTCTTCCACTAAGGTATGGAAAGCACAATCATTGCAGATAGTCTGACATTTCTCCACTAAGTATAAATTTTGTAATGATATTGCGATCGCACTTCTCTCAGTTAAATGAGAATCAGTAGCGACAAAATCAAATGTTTAAATCGCGTAGAGCCAGACGAATTTGTTCGACTCGTCTGCGGTTGACACCAAGATCGGATTCTCCCACGCGAGATGCCGATCGCAGATGAATTACTGACTCATTAGGAGGTAAATAAAATTCTAGATCATCAACAAATTTGAAGATACGGCTTTTAGAAAGAGCGTGGATGTAATTATCTGTTTGTTCTACAATTTCTGTACGCGGAACAACACTGATAACTTTTAGTAAGATTTCTCTAGCTGCATTGCGGTCTACATGATAAGGAATCGGGTTGATGGCGTGTTTTTCATCTGCGTTTTGACTAACAACACAGTTGTTTGAAGCCGGACAAGAACTAAGATGACCATTATCAACTCCCAAGCTAGAAGCAGCCCAAGTAGCCCCAGGAAGTATTAAACTACTAATCAAAGTTAAGAGTATTGCAAAAGCGACACTCTGGAAAAATCGCTGCCGGAATGCTGTTAGCAGACGGGACATGAGAAATTTACTCCTTTTGTGCGGTTATTTTGAGTGAGTACTGCGAATTGCTGGTTCGCTCTACAGATTATCATCTATCCAGCCGCACTCTGAGTTTAGGCAATCCTAATGTAGCCGCGCCGACCAGTCCCTTGTGCCATTATTTTTGCCAATAACGGAATCAAGCCAAAAAAGTGACTAATAATTCAGATTTCCATTGACTACGAACTCAAAATTATTAGCAGGGGTTGCGATCGCATTCCCTGGTGATTCCAGCTTTGATTCGCTTGAATTGGCTGGTATCGGCTTTGTTGTGGCCAATGTTAGAAAGTTTGATGGTTGTAGATGAACATAGGAATAATCCAGCCTTACAGTAACGGGTTTTTAGAAGTTGTACCAGAGAGCGATTATTGGCAGATTGCAGCTATACACATCAATGGCCAAGCCTACTGTCCTACTCCTCAGCTTTATCGTTCAGAAAAAGTGGCATTAGCAAAAGCAACACAAATTTATGATTGGATAGCCGACCACGAACACCAAATCAGTGATGAGGCTTACTACTGCTCTGAATTGAAACTCATCCTATGGCAGCAACCAAAAGTATCTTAGTACAGCATTTCATTAATTCATACCGAATTAAATTGGCAATACACGACAATGTTAATGCATCGGCTTGCATTGTGAATGCATCGGCTTGCATTGTGAATGTATCGGCTTGCATTGTGAATGCATCGGCTTGCATTGTGAATGCATCGGCTTGCATT